>CALGBN010000503.1 GCA_937877765.1 Candidatus Bathyarchaeota archaeon
ACGTGTATACCAGATATGCGCCACAGGGGCGGCCAAAGTGATGTGGCCCATACGCTCACGCCGTACAGCGGCCCGGGTCACCTCCACGCCGCACTTGTCGCAGATGATACCTCGATAACGGATCCCTTTATACTTGCCACAGTAACACTGATAGTCCCGCGTGGGACCAAAGATCGCTTCGCAAAAGAGACCGTCCTTCTCAGGACGAAGCCGGCGATAATTGATGGTTTCCGGCTTAGTCACTTCCCCATAGGACCAAGAAAGGATGTCCTCCGGTGAAGCGAGACTGATACGCAAAGCCTTGAATGTTCGGGCTTCCGTCACCTGATCATCACGGTTCATACTTCCTCCCATCGTGGACAGCACCCTGGCTCGCTGGCACTATCCATGTATGCACAGATATTTGAGGTGTTCGCAACGCCAAGAAGATAGAAACAAGTCTAATAAATATACCAGACTTCTATAAAAAGTCAAACAAACCAAATGCAGCACAAAACGAGCGGGGTTGGGGATCCCGCTTCGATCCTAGCCGTATCCTACTTGTCACTGTCTGTGGATTATCCCTTAGCTGGTTATGAAACCACTCGGAGATGCCTTGAGCTGTCCCCACTCCTGAGAGCCAAAAAGCCCTTCTAGCTCCGGGCCTAAACAGAGCCCATTCGCCACCTCACCAACAATTAAAACTATATCGCGAGTTCAGAAGTTGTCAACATAACCAGACAGGGTATGATTGACGTGGCATGTAAACCGGAATGAAGAAGGTGGCACCCGGTGCGAACAGTACGAGCCCTCGTGAAGACATTGCGCCCACATCAGTGGACCAAGAATGTACTACTTCTGGCCGCCCTGGTCTTCGATGTCAAGCTCTTCAACCCCTACTACGTCGTGCGGGCCCTCGGCGGTTTTCTGCTTTTCTCGTTGACTTCAGGGGCTGTCTACATCTTCAACGACCTGGTGGATCTAGAAAAAGACCGCCATCATCCCTCGAAGCGGCATCGTCCCCTGCCGGCAGGTGAGCTCTCTCCCACCCTGGCAGCGGTAACGGCAATAACTCTGGCTGTCGCCTCGCTGGTAGCCGGTTTTTACCTCAATCGTGGCTTCGCTCTTGCCCTCTTAGGGTATCTCCTCTTGCAGTCGGCGTACACACTCCGTCTCAAGAACATCGTCCTGCTCGACGTCATGAGCATCGCTGCGGGGTTTGTGCTGCGTGTCGCTGCAGGCGTCCCGCTAGTTGACGCGACAATCTCGCCCTGGCTCTACATC
>CALGBN010000504.1 GCA_937877765.1 Candidatus Bathyarchaeota archaeon
TTTTTCAAGCAGAAGACGGCATACGAGATGTAGAGAGGTCTCGTGGGCTCGGAGATGTGTATAAGAGACAGCCGAGATACAGTTAAGCACACTACTCGCCCACCTCGCACTCGTTGGAGAAGAAATGAAGTGAGCCAATCCTGGACCAGCCTATACAGACCCACCAAACGTGAGGACTTTATAGGCAACACCGCAGCCGTAGCAGCAGTGGAGAAATGGCTGGTTAAATGGAAGAAAGGTAAACCACCTAAGAAAAGAGCGGTTTTCCTCTATGGTCCACCCGGGATAGGTAAGACAAGCATTGCACAGGTTTTAGCGCTAGAATATGATTTCGACTTGATTGAGATCAACGCTAGTGACGCGAGAAACAAAAGCACACTGGAAGAGGTCGTTGGTAAAGCCATCAAACAAAACGTCACCTTGTTCGGTCAACGCAGATTAATCCTGCTCGACGAGATGGATGGATTGAGTGGCACAAATGACCGTGGAGGAATCTCGTTCATCGCCAAGGCAATTGATGATTCCACAGCGCCCATGATTCTAGTAGCAAACACTGTAAAGGAAAACATGGAACAAAAGTTCAGGTCAATACTCCGCAAGGTAACAAGCATCGAGTTCAAACCCCTTACATTCCAAGAAACATATGACGCCCTTGAAATAATAGCTGAAAAACAGGAGATCAAGGTACACCCAGATGTACTGGACATGATAGCCTTGAAAACAGAAGGCGATCTACGCTCCGCTATAGTAGACCTAGAGACCATATCAAGTGGTAAGACTGAGGTAAACCCAGAAGACGGTGAGGTTCTAAGCCAACGTGATCGTCAAGACCTTACACCAAACATATTAAACAAGATATTCACTGCAACAAGCCTATGGGAGGCTAGGCAAACCATCAGGCAAAGCATGATCAGCTACGATGACCTCTATGACTGGATAACCGAGAACCTCCCAACGGTCATAGACGACCCACATGAAAGAGTCAAAGCCTTAGAGATTATGGCAAAAGCCGACATATACCAGTCAAGAGCAAGAACCAGCAACTATCGGCTGCTCAAGTATATGTTCGACCTCATGACTGGAGGAATAGCTTTCACACGAGACAAATCACTGGGAGAAGGCTACAAAGACCAGCTAAACATCGCATTACGTTCAGCCGGATTGCCTCCAAGTAAGTTATCAACACAGGACTCAGTGGAAGGCGTTGTCATCAAACCAAACGGATGGCTTGGAAAAGACGTCTGGAACAAACTCAACAACAACCTAAAAGACATTGGCGCCAAATGGGTCTACGGTAAAAACTACTGGATACTACCCTACTATAAGGAACCCCAGACGAAGTGGCGATACATCAAGACCTATCATAGTAGACGCCGTATGGACAGCGTCACAGCAAGAATCGCCAAACAATGCCACACATCTACAGACAAGGTTCGAACAGACATACTGCCCCTACTCACATACATGATCCAAAACAACGAGGAAATGTACAACGAGACCGAGAAATGGATGACTAATATACCTGATAGAAAACTCGATCACTTGCGCTATATGAGTTTCGATAAATCTCCTCAAGATTATGCTAGTCTAGAAAACTACGCAAAATACAAACAACGAGAAATCCATAAACAAATTGAAGCAACCAAAAAACAAAAAGAATCGGACCAAAAAAACATCGAACGCTGGCTCAGCGACCAGAAAAAACTGGCAAAATGGAAATAAAAATCAGCCATCCTAGAATTTCTAAAAACCCCTAACCTCTATCCTCCGGTTATACAATTTAATACGTGTTTCACTGTTTAGATGCTATGCATATCAACATTGAAGATGTAGAAGGAAAGGAAATCTCCCCCGGAGTAATCGAAAGAGAGCTGCTTTCAAGGGATCAAAGCTCTCCGGGCGGATTAGCCGTTCATCATTATATCTTATCTAGTGGCGAACTGGTTTTTGGTGAAGAAAACACAGAGTATCAACACTATATCATATCCGGTTGTGGACTGATGGGAAGCAGGTTTGTTCACGGAGAAACCGCGATATTTGTACCCGGCACCACCTGCATATACGCTTCTTTCTGAAGCTGAACCGTCAACTCCCCGGCTTTCCTCATTATCTCAACCTCTTCAGGTAACTTAACGGAAAGCCACTCACTAACCAAGTCCTCCGAGCTAACTAACCGAGACCTAAACTCATGGCTCAACTCCTTCTCCAAGGTATTCCTTTGACTCCACGATAACCCATCAGCGATCCCCTTACACGATGAGTTCAAAGCGATTCGCTTTGGATCAAGAGACATAAGATGCCTAGCCAACTCACAGTATAATGTAGCAGGCTGATCCAGAGAAACAACAGTATCATGCACCTTCATATCCCTCAAACCCTGAGCCTCACCCCAAGGCGAAAAACCAGTAGAAGACACAACCCCATCCACACAATGGAACACAATACCCATTGTACCCCCAGCGTTCTCACCCCCCACATGAACCGCCAAAGGATCATTAGCGTTCTCCTAACACACCACAACCCAAGCATCTATACCTGAGAGCCGCATCGCATGTGGAAGAAGCGTCTTGATACGTTTTCTTCTGATAACAGGCCAAGGATTCGGTCCAATAAACGGATTAACAAGAGTCAATATACTCAGCAAATATGCGATACCCCCAAGTCCACTAATATATTCTTCCAAACAACCAAAACAAAGAAAACCCCTAACAAGGGAGGGGGGGTATCAGCACCCCAGCCCGGAAACAGCTTCTTTTAACGAAAACAGCCCCAGAACACCCCAGATCAACCACCAATATACGTAAAAAACCGTCATCTTAACGTTTTTCAGTATACACTTTTGTCAACAAAAAATAACACACCTTCACACCAACTCATACAAGAAATTTTTTTTCCAAAGTACCCACCAGTAGACACCAGCGTATACCTTAAACCCTCAAAAAACACACTAAACCCATGAAATTCAGCAACTATCCCCGAGCAAAAATAGCCACACTACCCACACCAATCCAATACCTACCAAACCTCACAAAAAAACTAGACGGACCAAAAATATACGTAAAACGCGACGACCTCACAGGACTCGCATTCGGCGGAAACAAAGCACGAAAACTCGAATACATCATGGCAGAAGCACTCCAACAAAAAGCAGACACCATAGTCACAGGTGCAGGATACCACAGCAACTGGTGCACCCAAACAGTAGCAGCAGCAAAAAAACTAGGCCTAGACATCTACCTAATCAAATCCGCACCCCACGAAGACTATGAAGGCAAAGAC
>CALGBN010000505.1 GCA_937877765.1 Candidatus Bathyarchaeota archaeon
TTGTACATCTGTATGATATCAGGAAGCGTCAAACCCTTCTCCTGGAGCATGGGCAGGGTGAAACCCCACCGGTCGAGGGCAGACCCGAACGCGACCTCACCCTTGGCTGCGTTAATGGTCCACTCGTTCTTTATTTCGTCCGACCCATAAGTCTGAACGATCTCATTGAACTTGTTTATGATCCTAAGGAGCTTATTCTGGATGGCGTTTGGGTCCATCTTGAGCTCCTTTATGAGCCTGTCGAACTTGTTTATGTAAAGGACGGGCTTCACGAACTCCTCCAGCGCGACCCTGAGCCTGATCTCGCTCATTATCTGGAACTCCTCCACGGCGTCTACTAGGAGCACGCAGCCGTCCAGCGCCCTCATCGCTCTGGTTACCTTTCCCGAGAAGTCCACGTGGCCTGGGGTGTCGATGAGGTTGATGACGTACTGGTCCTTGCCTTCCTCGTAGAGGAGGCTGATGTTCGCAGTCTTGATGGTGATGCCTCGCCTCTGCTCCTCTTCAAGGAAGTCGAGGGCCCGGGCCTCTCCCGCCCTTGACGGCGCCATGAGGCCGGCCATGGCTAGGAGGCTGTCACTCATCGTTGTTTTCCCGTGGTCGATGTGTGCGATGATGCCGATGTTCCGGACTTGCTCCTGGTTGTGCATCAGCTTCAAGATTTCTTCAGTCTGCTTGAACCGTGGCATTAATGATCTAATCCTTTTTACCGTAAGTTGACTATAGACACCAGCAGGAGTCTTTTAAACCCTTCTCATCAGTAAAATCTGATTCAACAAATCCGTTGAACTATATATTTATTGACACAATAATTACTGAGGAAAAGCTGTATATCCTACTTCACTGAGTATGGGAGTGCCGTCTCCTCAAGTCTATCTCGTTTTGTCCGAGCCTCCTCATTATATCGGCGATGACGCCGTCAAGAAACACGAGGGCGCTCAGCTCAAACATGGTCCCTAGAGGCGCCATGTCGTATTCACCTGTGATCTGGCGGCGTACACAGTCTATGTCAACCTCCTCTTTGGTCCTGCCCTTGATGACCACCACGTGGTCGGAGAGTTGCCCCAACCTGCTGTCGCGGTGGGAAGTCAAAGAGATTATATTTGCACCCATCTCTTTAGCTATCTCTGTTTGTGTAACCACGACCTTAGTGGTACCTGAGCCGGAGATCGCCAGTACGAGATCGCCTGGACTCAACGCAGGCGTGATGGTTTCCCCGCTTACATAGACGTTGAAACCGCTCTGCATAAGCCGTAAAGCAAATGCCCTTCCGACAAAGCCGCTTCTACCGCTTCCCAACACGAGGATCTTTTTACCCTTCGCGCGTAGTATGTGCCGGATCATTTCCTCTATGTGTTCGTCGCTGGTGTCGTGTATTATGCCGTTGATTCCCTGGAGAATCCATGAAGAGACTTCCTTTACGAAGCTCATAACAATCCGAAAATAGACCACTACTAGGTTAAAACTATTATTAGATATACCAAC
>CALGBN010000506.1 GCA_937877765.1 Candidatus Bathyarchaeota archaeon
GCAGCTCCGATTTCACGCTGATTGCCTCTTGCACCGAGGTCATCCTTGTAGGCTGAACCAGTTCCACGGGCTTGAACTCGATCTCGGCTGCTTTTGCGCCGCTGGGCGGGGCATAGAACTGGACTCCGGCTGCGATGGTACCGAATAGATCTGCTCCCAAGGAGCTGATATCTATCAGCTTGCTCAGATCAGCCACTGGACGAGGCTGCTCGGTTCGGGTTAACATCTCCATCTGGACCTCGGATATCTCGGGTCTTTTGGCAAATTCGAAATAATAGTTACACATACTAGAACTGAAAAGTTATGATCAAGCCCATCGGTGCTGGGTTAAAGCTGAACGCGTTCCTAGACTTCTAGGTTCAACACTTTTTCTCTACCATACCGCTCATATGGCTTCGTCAGATGCCTATGGGCGCCTCGATCAGGAAGATAGATACCAGACTCAAGAGTACGTTCAATCTCGACCTCTTGTTCAATAAGCTCATCTCCTCTATAGCCGCATTTTTTACATCTAAGTCCCTGACCTCTACCCATAGATTCTGTTGATCCGCCGCATTTTGGGCACTTGGGTTTTACGAGTTGATACTCTGGGGCGACCTCGTTTATTACAAGTTTTTCAAGATTCAGAGTGTACTCGTCCTCGTGAATGCTGACACCTGAATATGTTGTAACCTTGTCTCCAGACCTAAGCTGTCGAATGATGTCTCTGAATGAGCCTGTAGGCTCATATGCTGCACAGGTTACCACACCGGTATCGTCTTTGAGTTTGAAGAAAACATGTCCGCCTTCTATGGTTTCAGGTATGGAATCTACGGTTCCTTCGACTACTGCTGGGTTGTAAGGGGTTAGTTCATTGATTTTGATGGGTTCACTGAAGTGTTGGTCGGTTCCTTGATTGCTTCTACAGATCATCCACCGCTCGACCTCTTCCAAGGGTTTAACCATACACATGGCGTCATAGACGGCTTTTGGGTTCTCGCCTCGTACTCCATACAATACTGGGTCTGGGCCCCTTGGAGTAATCAATGGTTTTCCGTTTTCGTCAACATTGTTGTAAGTACAGTCACTAAGGGCGTTATCCATCTCTCTAATGGATTCTTGATCAACTTGGCGTTCCGTCCCCCAGTTCTCAGGCATACGATATGTGAGAAGCTCATAGGTAAAATCATCATCCAGTGTCCCCCCGATAGCGGCAAGGGCTCCGATGATCCCTCTTCCATTTTTGTATTCGATGAAGTCTACATCATGCTTATTGAGCAACGCCAGTGCATCTTTTTTCTCAACCAAAGAACGGACAACACGCAGAGAATACTCTCTGTCTCTTATACACATCTCCGAGCCCACGAGACCTCTCTACATCTCGTATGCCGTCTTCTGCTTG
>CALGBN010000507.1 GCA_937877765.1 Candidatus Bathyarchaeota archaeon
AAGGATGAATCACTCAGAAAGGAGCTTGGTCTGGAGTGGCTTGGCGATAAGGATGACTTGGATCGTTTGATGCAGGAGTCTGATTTCCTCATAGTCACAATCCCATTGACGCCGGACACAGTTGGATTGGTCGGTGAACATGAGATCAGACAGATGAAACAAGGCAGCTATATCGTGAACGTGGCAAGAGCAGCAATAATACAGGAGAAGCCCCTCTATGATGCCCTTGTGGATGGTCATCTGGCTGGTGCAGCCATTGATGTCTGGTGGCAGCCCCACTTCTGGGACCCACTGTGGAACACAGAGAACAAGCCTGCCTCGGCGTATCCTTTCTGGGAGCTTGATAATGTGATATGTATACCTCATAACATTGGGTCAACGGATCATCAGAGCGATGCTTCACTGAAGATAATGGTGGAGAACATCAAACGCATCAGAGACGGGAAAACACCCATCAACCTCGTGGATAAACGTCTCAGATACTAGGGGGGGAGGGGGGTACCCCAATCCCAGTCATAATAGGGTTGATACAGGCGAAATCAGCCCCAGAACCGCCTAGATTACCTCTTGATAAGTGTAAAAAAGTGTATCAGTAACGGGAAATAAGTGACACATAACTCGGTGAATAAGATTGGTGGGCCGGGTCGGATTTGAACCAACGACTACCGCGATGTGAACGCGGTGTCCTAGCCAGACTAGACCACCGGCCCAATCCACAACATAGGAAATCGTGTAAGTTAAAATTCTTTCCCAATCACTAGGGCAGGGTTCCTCTGGCCCAGTAATAGTTGAAAAGCTCCTGTGCCCAGTTCATAAACATTGGATCATCGCCGTAGAAGCCTGTGTAGTCTATGCGTCCGGTTTTGAATTTGAAGAATATCATGGCTTCTTTCTCGTTTAATACGATGACTGCTGGGCGTTCTTTGAAGCCTCTTATCTCGATTTTCTTGCTTGTGCTCTGGGATACTGCATCGGATAGGATACTCTCGGGGACCATTAACTTGAATGGCAGTCCTTCCTCGATCTGTTTATCCACAAGTGGATCAATGGAATCGGTTCCTTCACCCCTCTCAGATAACCCCCAAGCATATTTCTCGGCATCCAAGAAGATATTGATGCTCTTGTTGAAGCTCTCAACAGTAGTCAAGAGCCGGGTTTCTCTGAGTTCTCCTAGTCTGTTGATGAAAGGTTCCGGTATCGTCCAGATGTCGTGTTCTAGGAAGTATTCCCTGTGTTTTTATAAGAAATTGTAGCTTGACGATAGGTGGAGAACCACGGCTTTAGCCTCAGCGATACTTAGCACAGTTACTGTACTAGTATTCTGGGATGGAAAACTAAGCATGCTGAAGGAAAAAGGACTAATTGGAGTATTGATCAACTTGGCTGTGTTTTTGTATTTGAGAAGCCTAGCCTGAGACCAATGGTAATTCTTCTTTTTCTTCGGTTGTTTCATCTTGCTCCAGTTCAGCTATTCTTGTTGAGAAGTTACGGATAATCGAGTATAATGATCTGACATCCTCTGAGTCTGTGTTTAGCTTGAATAACTCAGCGTTTCCAACCTTTCTAGTGTTGATTACCATTCCGCTGTTCACGATGGAGGGAAAGACATTGTATAGCGTGACTTTTGCCATCCCTAGGGATTGGATTACCTCTGGTCGGGAGAACTCAAAAAGAGGGTTATCCAAGAATAAGTCCATGATACGTGTCTGGGGAGACCGCCCGAATAAATCTAGGTAGATTGATGCCCGGTTTTCACGATAGCGGTCACTGTCAGATAACATGGCTGCGTTTCCTCAGGGTAAACCAGCAAGCAAAGTATATATAACTTTACCCTAACTGGTTTAGTAAGTGAACCAGTTGCCCTTGGTGGAGATGAAAAACGAGGAAATAATGGCAGACATACTAAACAGACTCGTTACATCAGGATGCTGGGGCAAAGGACACCAAGATGTTGACCAAATAGTAAACTGGATGAAGAGCTACGTGAAACAAGATGGGCCTCGGGTAAAAAAAGCGATAAGACAACTCAGCCAAGAACGCTTCATTGGGTACAAGAATAACAAACGATCAATCTACCTAAACAAAAACTATAGAACAGAAATCAATGCCCTGTCTCTTA
>CALGBN010000508.1 GCA_937877765.1 Candidatus Bathyarchaeota archaeon
AGTATACACGTTTGTCAACGAAATAAATGTTTTCTTGGGCATCTATTTTATACTCAGACAGATTTGATCAAGTTTATGGGCGATGACCCCAAACTCCCCCCAAACATCGCATTACTGATAAGCATACTAGCTGTAAGCACAGCCAGCATACTGATCCGGTGGACAGACGCTCCACCACTGGCAATAGCATCCTACCGGATGCTCATTAGCGTAGCTATGCTAGCCCCATTCTTCATCAAAAACAATGGATTAGAAAAGCTCAGGGAACACGGAACAGGACACATTCTGCGCTTATTCGCGGTGGGGGTTGTATTGGCGGTTCATTTTGCTTCATGGATTACTAGTCTGAGTCTCACAACTGTTGCCAGTAGCGTGATTTTTGTTCACATTGACCCTATTTTTGTAGCTATTGTGAGCCACTTCTTCCTAGGAGATAAACTCACAAAGAGAACCACGATAGGAATCATTGTCAGTTTCATTGGAATATCAATTATCGCCATGGGAGACGCTAACACTGGTTCATCAAATCTAACCGGAGACCTTCTTGCATTAATCGGGGGCGTGATGCTCGGGCTCTATATTCTAGGTGGACGAATTTACAGGAAAAGTCTTGATCTGACCACTTATGTTATGCCAGTTTACAGCGCGGCTGCGTTAACTTTAGTCGCCATGAGCATTGTTACTGGGACAAGTCTCTTGGGGTACTCGGCTAGGACTTTTGGTTTCTTCTTTTTGATAGCGTTGATTCCCATGATTTTTGGTCATACTCTGTATAACTGGGCACTAAGGTACCTTTCTGCACCAGTGGTTAGTGTTAGTCTCTTAGGTGAGCCTGTGGGTGCTAGTTTATTGGCTTATCTTTTGCTTGGTGAGACTCCTAATAGTTTCGCTGTTTTCGGGGGTGTTGTTACACTTGTCGGTATTTTATTGTCTGCGTATAGGGGTAATACCACTTCTGATTAGCCTTTATTAGCTAAATTATTATTTTTTAAGCCTAAACGCTCAATATATTTAAACACAGACCATGCTCCTGATATGCCAAGTAGCCCAAAAACCAGAGAGTGTATTTTTGGAAGCCAATATAATCGTAATTCTCATCAGCTTGACGCTCTTCCTCGCCTACATAAGCGGGATATTATATTCGAGGAGCCATATACCGGATATTTTCTGGTTGATCATCTTCGGCATACTGCTTGGACCGGTACTAAAGGTGATAGATACCGAGATGATGGAGGGTCTAGCACCCATGCTGGTTTTGATGGCGTTAAACCTCTTGATGTTTGAGGCTGGTCTCAACGTAGACCTCAAGACATTCAGAGAAAACATGGAGAAAAGCGGTTACCTTGGATTGATCACGTTCATATTTACCATGTTCATCATCGGATACGGGGTATTCTACGTCTTCCCCCAGCTATTCACATTCTCAGAAGGCTTACTGCTCGGTGCCATGATTGGAGGAACAAGCACATCAACAGTACTCAGTATACTAGGCTGCATCAACTTAGAAGACAAAGATGCTGGACAATGCAGGTTATTCCTGGTGTTGGAGTCTATCGTTACGGATAGTATAAGCATCGTTACTGCTATGACCCTCATAAGACTCATTGAAACACCACAGGTCCCACTGATAGAAGGACTCAAGGACATCGTGTTTGTTTTTACAGTCGCATCTGTAATTGGTTTCGGTGTTGGCGTAATATGGGTTCAGGTGTTGAATATTGCCAGAAATCGTCCATTTAACTATATTATGACAATAGCGGTGCTTTTCTTCAGCTATATCTTGGCTGAACAGGCGGGTGGACCCGGCTCGGGAGCCTTGGCTGCACTGGTGTTTGGTATAACTATGACTAATTACCCGATTTTGGCTAGGATGTTTAACCTGAATGAACGTGTTCGTGTGGAACGTAGACGGCTTAGGGGTTTCCATGAGGAGATAACCTTCCTCATCAAATCGTTCCTGTTCTTATTCGTTGGATTACAGATGAACCTTCAAATCACCAATATCTTAATTGGAGTAGGAATCGCTGTCGTTGTTGGAGTAATCAGGTTAATCTCGGTCTCGGCTACTAGAATGATCACAGACCTATCGGAGATAGAGGCAAAGGTTAGCAGACTTGAGTTCAGTAACGGATTGACAGCTATTGTGCTTTCTCAACTACCAAGACTTGCTAATGGAGCAGGTCAGTTTACCAATCCCACGATATTCTCTGATCTTGTTGTGCCAGTTGTTTTGACAACGGCTTTATTCGGCTCATTGATAAGCCCTATTTTGTATAATCGGGAGCTAGAGATTGAGCAGAAAACTGATGAGGCTGTTAAAGAAAAGGAATAAACTTATCCTTAAAACGGCACAATAATGGGCATGGTAGATACAGAGACTTTAAAAAAACAAGTTATGGAAGAATCTGAGAAGATTTTTCCCGAGTTCAAAAAGCTAAAGGACCAGATCGGTAAGAACCCTGAGCTTGGAAGCGAGGAAGAAGCATCCAGTAAACTACTAGTTGAAGCCTTGAAGAAACATGGCTTTGAGGTAGAGTACCCGTTCTTCGCCATGCACACCGCCTTCAAAGCGGTCTATAAGGGCAAGGAACCCGGACCAGTTATAGCTATACTTGCCGAGTATGATGCATTACCCGGCGTCGGGCACGGCTGTGGACATAACATCATCGGAACATCGGGAGTAGGTGCCGGTGTCGCGGTTAGCAAACTCATGAAAGACCTGCCTGGAGAGGTATGGGTCATTGGAACTCCTGCCGAAGAAGGACGCGGCCCCTATGGTGGTTCAAAGGTGAAGATGGCGAGAAACGGCGTCTTTGACGGTGTTGATGTCAGCTACATGATCCACCCATCTACAGGACTTAGTCAGGCACAGGGTAACTTCCTAGCGGTAACAGGTACAGAGATTACTTTCAAGGGAAAGACCGCCCACGCTGCAGCGGATGCTCATAGTGGAGCGAACGCTTTGAACGCGGCTATGATTACCTATATGTCGATCCACGCGAACAGGCAACAGTTACGCCGAGACGCTAACCCAGTTATTCATGGTATAATCAAGGAAGGAGGATTAGCCAGCAATATAATCCCCGACAGAGCAGTACTCCAGATGGGTGTCAGAAGCAGCGATGATAGTTATCTTCCTACTATGCTTGAGATGGTGATGAACAGCGCAAAGGGCGCAGCATTAGCCACAGGCTGTGAGGTAGAGTTCAAGACAGGGATGGGGCTTAAATCCAATATTCCGCTGAGGAGTCTTGAGAGGCTTTTCACTGAGATATGGGATGAGCTAGGTCACCAGTATATGGACCCCGTTGATGTCGCCATACAGCCTCCGGGTGGAAGCACAGACTTCTGCGATGTATCTCATGTTGTTCCGGGTATTCATCCCATGATCGGTATCACTCAGGAGGAGATGCCCATGCACAGCGTACAGTTCGCGGACTGCACCATGACAGAGAAAGGCGACGAGGGACTGAAGACAGCCATCAAGACAATGGCGATAGCCGCTGTGAGGCTGATCAATGAGCCTGATCTATTGGCTAAGATCAAGGCTGAGTTTGAGGAAAAACGCCTAAAATAAATACTCTTTGCATTTATTCTTTATCTATGCCTGAACCATTCTGGATGACTCCAAAAAAAGTAGTGCTACGTGATGGCACTGAGGTTACATTACGCCCAGAGACTAAGAGTGATCTTGAATATGCTTGGGAGATGTTCAGCAGCATATCCGATAATACTATTTTCTGCCGGAAGGGTTTTCACGTGAAAGAGTAGAGGGATGGTTCAAGGATATCGATTACAGTAAGGCTATCCCTATTCTAGGCTTTGTTGAGACGGAGGAGGGACCCAGAATGATCTCCTCCTCGTCTCTTGGATTCAAACAGACAGAGATCTATAAGCACAGAGCCTCATTTGGAATTACAGTACACGATGATTATCAGGGAAAAGGCTTGGGTAAGTTACTGACTCAGTATATGCTGGATATTGCCGCTGAACAAGGCGTCAAGAAGGTTGAACTAAGCGTCGTAGCCCATAATGAACGTGCAATACACATCTACGAGAAAATGGGGTACGAGATAGAGGGCTTGATTAAAATGGAGCATTATAACCCGGTACTAGGACGATACTGTGACGCTTACATAATGGGAAAAATACTAGATTAAAACATTAATCGCGCTAAATGGGGCGCCAGTGGATACTCTTACTGGTAGTGTACTTTTGCTTGACAGGTAAACCCATGCCTATCCTGATTATCTCGGGAACGATCTCGTTCTTGAACCGGTCAGTAGGCTGCCCAAGTACAATTCCTTTACAATCTGGGTCCATATACAAGTAGTAAGTCTTGTCACCAATCTGGACCTTGGCATTATCCCCATGCTTATAGAGAGGCTTGTTATGCATCCTGAACGGGAAAAGTCTGCAAGCTGTTGGCTTCGTACCCTGAAGCGTACAAATCCATCTACCATTCAAAGGTCTCTGGAAAACACAACGCCCATCAGGTCTATTCCTGAGATACGCCTTACTCAAACCATACTCCATAACCCCGGAGCCATAACGAGCAGATATACTGACCATTTCCTCCATCTTCAAGGGCACACGATACCCTATACAACAGTTGCCACATGCTCGGCAACTCCAGCTAGAGACTTCAGTCCAAGGTATCAGTGCGCTATTCTTCATGGTTCTACAGCCTAAACCCGCCGAGACTTATGTATGTAACGCAAAAAGGGTCAGCGTTTCTTCTCCTTCTCTTCGACATCATAGAGGAGCCCATAGATATCATAATGCTGCTTGATGAGCTTCTGAGTAAATCTACCGAACCAGTAGAAAACACCAAGACTAAACACGATGATAACAACGCTGAGGACGTCAACCATATCCATTTGACTATCACCTATTCATCAGGGAGGCGGGTAATAATTGTTTGCTAAAACTCGTCAAGATTCACTGCCATAACCCAGGCATCCTCGCCATCCAAGTAATAGCCATAGTTCCGCTTCACCTTACTATATCCAAGCTTAGTGTAAAGGCCAACAGCGGGTTCATTGCTTACACGGACCTCAAGGTATCCCTCATCACAATCATAGATTCTGCGTGCACGCGCCATAGACCTGTCTCTTATACACATCTGACGCTGCCGACGAATTAGACGGTGTAGATCTCGGTGGTCGCCGTATCA
>CALGBN010000509.1 GCA_937877765.1 Candidatus Bathyarchaeota archaeon
CCACCGAGATCTACACCGTCTAATTCGTCGGCAGCGTCAGATGTGTATAAGAGACAGCCTTGGGTATGTTTTTCTTGTCAGCGTACTCAAACTGTTTTCCGAGTCTTCGACCCATCATATCAACCACCGTTGATATACCTGCATTTCTCAACATCTGGGTAACCTTCAAGGCCTCAACGAGTACCTTCTGGTTAACAGGAGCAACATAGACCTCTGCGCCTAGATGCATATCATCAAAGGCTCCTTTCTCCTCAAGAATAGGTACCAGTCTGTCTACGCCAAAACTTACACCAGTGGCGCAGGTTGATTCACCGCCGAATAGCTCAACGATCTCATCATATCGTCCACCACCAGCAATGCTACCATATTTCTCGAAGCCTTTGGCAATTACCTCGTAAACTGGTCCGGTGTAGTAATCCAATCCACGTGCAAGACTCAGATCAACTGTAATGTACTCTGCGTAGCCAAATCCCTTGGCGTACTCGTATAGTTTTTCGAGTGCTTCACAGCCTTTTACTCCCTTGGGATAGTCTTGGAGCATTGTTTTTGCCATAGAGAGTACTTCATCTGGGTTTCCTTTGAGTCCAAGCATATCAAGAAGCTTTATGCTGGCTTCTTCATGGGGTGAGGTGCCTCTTAGCTCCTCGATGACGCCGTCACGTCCAATCTTGGCTAGTTTATCCACGGCTCTGAAAGCATCAAGGCTTTTTTCCTCAGGGATACCCGCGAGTTGTATAATGCTTGATAGGATTCTTCTGTCATTGATGTTTATAATGTAGCCTTCAAAGCCAATCTTTGTCATGGCATCTACTACAGCACTCAATACCTCGGCGTCAGCAATGCTATCTTCGACACCAAAGATGTCAACGTCAGCTTGCCAGAACTCTCTGAACCGTAACTCGCTGGGGCGTTCGTATCTCCAAACTGGGCCAATTGCGTATCGTCTGAAGGGTAGCACTAGGTCACGATGTGAGGCCACCACACGCACGGTACTCGCTGTCAGCTCAAAGCGTAGTGCGAGCTCCCGGTCTGATTTATCTTTAAAGTTGTATATCTGGTCAATAATATCATCCCCGCTTTTTATCTGAAGCATATCTAGGTTCTCGAAAGCAGGGGTACCGAGTGGTTCGAAGCCGTAGGCCTCGTATACTTCTCGTACCTGGTCGATTACCCAGTTTTTCTTCATCTGGTCTTCGGGGAGATAGTCCCTTGTACCTCGTGGTGGCTGGAACATAGGCACGTAAGAGTATGTTCAGCCAATAAAGTCTTACTCTCTAAGACTGGTTTCTACTCGTTCTTCTCCGCGTCCAGGGTTCTTACGCTTGAGTTTTATCTCTCCAATCTCGCTTGTGTTCTTTACATGGGTTCCTGCACAGTGCATCTCAACTGGGCCGCATCTCCATGTACGTATTCCCTTATCATCGACGGTAATGGCTACAGGATGGCCTTCGGTTAGGAAATTGTTTGTTTCTTGCTCGGTTTTCTTTAACAACTCTGGGTCTAGACGTCCATCATGTTTGTAGTCGGCTCGGTCTTTTCGGTCATCAACATTGCTTCCAGTGCGTTTCATATAACCAAAGTTTTCCCATAGGAAATACTCCATCATGTGACTAGCACTATGAAGCTTCATTATTCTATATCTTCTATCCCAGTCAAGTACGCCGTGAACGGTGTCACCGACATTGAAGCTTGGAGGGTTCTCCATGATGTGGACATGTTTCTCATTTTCATCATATTTGGTATAGACTACTGGTTCACCGTTCAATGTTCCTGTGTCACCGTGTTGTCCACCTGACTCAGCGTAGAAGGCGGTTTGATCTAATTCAACTAAATTATCATTTATACTAACTACGGTTGCATCAAATTCTCGTAGATAATGATCTTCATCGTATAGTCTAATGGTCATAGATACTGAAAATGGGTTTATTAGATAAAATGGTTGGGGGTTAGCCGAAGGCTCCCCTTAGGAAGGGGTACAAGTCCTCTACTTGCTCCTGTACCATCGTCTGATAGTACTGGTACAGTATACTTACAGCCAATAAGGCACCCATGCCTGATCCGAATACACCGAAGAACTCGCTAAGCGCAGCAAGTAATCCGATGATCATACCACCTATTACCGTGATGGTTGGAATATACCTGTTTAGTAGCTTCTCTAGTGGTTTCCTGCTTCTTCTAAAGCCAGCCACCTGCATCCCTGACTGTAGTAGTTGGTCTGCCATCTGGTCTGCTCCTAAGCCTCCAATCTCTAGCCATGTTATGCTGAAGAGCACACAAAAGCCTACTACGATCAAAAGGTACAATATTGCTCTTATTGGATCAGCCATGACGCCTGATAGGCTTCCCGGGCTTGTAGTATAGTAGCTTAGTCCACCAATTGCAACTGTTCCTTGTGTGGTTTGATTGTACATTCCAAACATGTTCAGGAAGAAGTTGCTATTGTCTGTGTTCCAACGCGTCCAGACGAATTGTCCTACTAGTTGGAAGTTTGCGAACATTGCGTATGCTAGTATTACGGGGATGTTGCTGACGTATAGTAGTTTGATTGGCATCCTGCTTCTATAGCCTCTGTAACTGCTGTGGCTGATAGGTATCTCTACTCTCATGCCTTCAACATAGACTACGAATGCGAATACAGCTAGTGTCATTAGGAATCCTATCATGTCTGGATATGTTCCTCTGAACACCCAGTCGAGTGGGGGTAGTCCACTAAATATTCCTTGGAAGAAGGCGATCAGTGCTCCATATGCTCTTCCGTCAGGAGAGTATGCAAATGGACTTAGGCTCATCCACCAGATATTCTGTGTGATTCCAGCTACGATGAATAAGCTGATTCCGCTTCCTATTCCCCAGCCTTTCTGAACTAGCTCGTCAAGCATCATTAGTATGAAGCCTGCTGCTAATAGCTGGACGAATATCAGTATTGACTGTGTTGTAGTTACTGACCCATAGACTCCGCTGATAATGTATAGTCCTGCTTGTACTATGATCATTACGAAGCTGAAGACCTTGCTCGCTGTTGTGAACAAACCTCTGTCCTCTGGGTTTGATCTATCAAATGAAATTATATCTGAGCCAGCGAGAAGCTGTATAATCAGTCCCGCGGTTACAATTGGACCTATACCAAGTTCCATTAGAGAACCTCTGCTTGATGCGAAGATGATTCTCATCGTAGCAAAGGGGTCACCGGTCTCCGTTTGAGGAATACCGTATAATGGTATTTGGTTCATTATCAAGTAGATAATGAGTGCCGCAGCGGTCCAAAGCAGTCGTGTATTAAATGGTACTTTTCTTTGAGGTGGTTTAACCTCTGGTATGAAAGGGGATATGGGTTTGAATATATCAAGGAAGCGCAATCATTGTCCCTCGGTTATGACTCTATGATTGTGCCGCCTGCTTCTTCAATCTTTTCACGTGCAGAGCTAGTTATTTCAGCTACTTTGATGTTAAGAGGCACATTGATCTTACCCCTGCCAAGTACCTTATCGATACCTAGTGCGGTTAGGTCAAGCTCGTTACCACCCTTAACACCATAGTCTGTTAGAACCTTTATTGCTAGATCGTTAAGCTCTCCAACGTTTATTGTCTCAGCGTCAGGCTTTTTCGCGGATGGAGGAAGGAATCCTTTGTTTCTGTATCTATTAGGAGTATACTTTACAGTCCTGATCCAGAAGTGTTTTCTTCCACCTGCTTTTCCCTTGCCACCGCGTCCACCAGATTTACGGTGTTGACCTACTTGTCCCCAACCCATGTATCTGCTTCCACGTTGTTTACGTACTTTCCGTTCTTTATGTGGCATATTTAGCACATCCTCACTGCGAGTTCGTTTATCTTCTCGCCTCTATAGCCGAGTTCACCCTTGTTCCTGTATGGGCGTTTCACTGATTTCTTGAAGCCTTTCTTTGGTGGGTGAAGCCTGAAGAAGGGTTTGAGTCCTTCTATCTGGTTAATGCTTACCTCACACTTGACTAGTTTCTCAGCCAAATCATCAAAGCCCTCGAAACCAAGCTCTTTGACATATTCTTCTGTGAGTTTAACATCTCCAGGAGCTTTTCCACGCTTCTCAAGCATAGTCTTTACGGTCTCCACGCTGGGCTCTCCCCATGTGATCCAGTCCTTTGCCTTCTGAAGCATTCCCTTGTAGTCAGGTCTGTCGTCGATTATTGTAGCGTAGTTGTTACGATCTACTCTTAGCATTTTGAGGGTGTCCTCTTCACGCTTTGAGACATTTATTGTTCCTCGTATACGTATTACGAGTAAGCTATTCTTCGACATTAATATCACACCCAATCCGACGGAGTCATTACCGCCATTGTCTCTTTTAGTGCTTCAAATGTAGCGAATGCAAAGCTGTTAGTTGTTGTCGTCTTACCCCTTGTATCGCTCCAACAGTCCTTGACGCCAGCTAGCCTCAACACTTGTTTAGCAGTGTCTCCGGCTACCAAGCCAAGTCCCTGTGGACCGGGTAGTAAGGTTACTATGACGCTTCCTGCTTTTCCTGTTACCTTGAATGGTAGTGTGTGTCCTTCGCCACAGTCGCATTCCCAGCTTCCACATCCTCTGCGGATGGGGTACAGGTTTAGCTTTGCGAGTCTGATGCCTTTCTCGATGGCGTTTCTTACTCGTTGTGCTTTACCGAGACCTACACCTATCAAGCCGTTCTCATTGCCTACTGCTACGAGTGCGGTGAATCGACTGGTCTCTCCTGCGTCTGTTTGTTTCTGGACTAGGTTGATGTTGATTACATCATCCTTTAGGTCTGGCACCAAAGCGTCAATTATCTCGACTTCTTTGATCTTGTAGCCCTCTTCGAATATTTCGTATATACTAGATACCTGACCATCTAGAACCAGTTTTCCTAGCTCAGTTTTGGGTACCCAGTTATCGAGAGGGTTTTCTCGTCTTCTACTCAACGCTATTCTCCTCTATGCGTGTTTTGACCTCATCGAAGTGGCTTGGAAGTGCCTCAGGTCTTAGTCCACGACGAAGATAGACTGAGAACCTTCTCTCGTACTCGATGGGGTCTTCTATGTTTTTAGCGTAATCTGCAATCACTTCGCCACGCATGGCTTCCTGTGATGGCACAAAATCGCTGTTAAATGGTATGTCTGTCTCTTATACACATCTGACGCTGCCGACGAATTAGACGGTGTAGATCTCGGTGGTCGCCGTATCAT
>CALGBN010000510.1 GCA_937877765.1 Candidatus Bathyarchaeota archaeon
AATGATACGGCGACCACCGAGATCTACACCGTCTAATTCGTCGGCAGCGTCAGATGTGTATAAGAGACAGGGCTATCTCTTTGTCTTTTAGTAGTTGCTTTGTTTTTTTGCACCATCCACATGTGCTGATGGTGTATAGGAATACCTTGTGTTTGGTGTTTGATCCTTCTACTTTTTTGGTTTCCATTGATTATAAACTCCTTAGCTGTATTTGGTTTTCGCGTTATAAATACCCACGCGTTTGGTGCATTTTTTATGCGGTATTTACTATGTTTTCTTGATTACTTTGGGCGGCGTGAAGAAATATAACGGCTACAAGGCGTATGATTTCCTTGAATCGGGTTTTGATTTTCATGAGTTCAAGCTTGTGAAGCATCCACGAGTGGAGCCTTACTATGTTCCACTGAGCAAGACAGAGGAAGAAAGGTTTCAGGAGTTAGTGGAAAAATCAACGGTAGTTGATTTACATGAGCACCCGGTACTTTATCCTGAGGATATGAAGGAGTTACCAGAGCTGGATCATCTTGGACGTCAATTCACAGCTTATGAGGCGCTGAGTACTAGTCATCTTGACTGTGTTTTTGATAACATGATGGATGGGATGACGTATATCACAAGCTTCAGCGGATGGAAGTTTGACGATATAGTACATGATCTAGGCATCAGGCTTAGTGACTTGGCGCATCAAGACATGATAGTTCACTGCAAGACAGTCAAGGACATCAGGGAAGCGAAGAAGAATGGTAAGATCGCTTTGGTTTTCTGTATGGAGTCGGCTACTCCTATCGAGAACGAGCTTGACCGTATTGATGTGCTCTATGGTTTAGGTGTTAGAAGCATGGGTATCTGTTACAGCGAGTCTAATATGCTGGGCGGTGGGATGAGTGAGACCTATCAGGATACTGGTTTGACGGATTTCGGTTATGACGCGGTTAAGCGGATGAACAAACTGAGACTATTGATTGATATTGGGCACACCAATGATAGGACGGCGTTAGAGACCATCGAGGCTAGCGATTGCCCCATCTATGATAGCCACAGTGGACCCGCTGCGATAGCACAGGGTCATATCAAGGGAGATGAGGTGCTCAAGGCTTTAGCTGAGCATGATGGTGTTCTCGGAGTGGGTGGTGCGGGTCAGGGATTACGTACAAAGAAGCACCCGGTGGGTAGTATTGAAAGCTACATGGAGTGCGTCGAGTACTGTATTGATCTCATGGGCATCGATCATGTGGGGTGTGGACCGGATACATTGTATGGCGCACATCAGAAGCTATACGAGGTCTGGTTTCCCAGACGTATGGGGCATTATGATCGTCTGGGTGCTGAGAAGATTAAGTCTTATCCTGTACCTGATGGCATGGTTGATCCGGGTTACGTGAAGGGAATGGAGAATCCGAACGAGTTCATCAACGTTATGAGGTGGATGATCAAACACGGGTACAGTGACCCCGAGATACAGAAGATAATCGGCGGTAACGCGATGAAACTTCTTAAAAAAGTATGGAGATAACAGGTTTAACGACACGTTTTTTGTGCCTATAAACCCGTTACTCATACACTTTTTTGTACTGATTTGGATCGAAAATAAGCTGTTTTAAGGTTTCTTTTAATTTAAAAACGGGTATTCAACGCGTTTCGCGTTACCCCCCCCTCCCTGTTAGCAGCTATTCTTATTCGGATAATAGAAAAAAATCTCAGACTCTATGAATATGCTTGTTACATGAGACGATGCGATTGAATTTCCTATGCAATAACAATATAGGAATGTATGAGAATTGGACATCATGGAA
>CALGBN010000511.1 GCA_937877765.1 Candidatus Bathyarchaeota archaeon
CCGAGATCTACACCGTCTAATTCGTCGGCAGCGTCAGATGTGTATAAGAGACAGATTCAATAGCGAGGATGCTGATCCCCATCACGGGAACACTACAGAGCTACTATATGTTGACACTGGCTTGGGGCTTGGTGACAATGATCTACGGCGGACTAATGGTCATGTCTGAGACAGACATCAAGCGTCTACTCGCCTACAGCAGCATGAGCCAGATGGGCTACATGTTCATCGGCGTAGTAAGCTGTACGAGTCTTGGAGTCACTGGTTCAATGCTGCATTACATTAGCCACGGCTTCGGTAAGGCAGCGCTATTCCTCTGTATGGGCGCAATAATCTATAGAACAGGCATCAGGGACATCAGGGAACTCGGAGGCTTAGCGGCACGTATGCCGGTAACAGCCACCGTGTTCTTCATAGGTGCACTGAACCTAGCTGGTATTCCACCCACCATTGGATACCCATCAAAGATGATGATATACCTTGGTGCGTTTGGTCCCGGTGTTGAGACGCTCTCAGCTGATTTCTACGTAGCACTAGTGGCGCTGATATCTACAGCGCTAACAGTAGGTTATACCACTTGGACAATGAGAAGAATCTTCTTCGGTCCACTGCCAGAACACTTGGCGGAGGTCGAGGAGGCACCAACAATGATGTTGTTGGCCATGGTTCTCCTCATCGCGTTCTCAGTGGTACTGGGTATCTACCCACGACCTATAGTGGACCCACTAATGGAGGCAGTCGCAGGACTGATAGGATGAGGTGAATGAAATGATAACAAATCTACTAACACTAATCTTAGCGATGTTCGTAGCAGCACCAGTCGTATACCTACTCGGAAAGAGCATGGGTAAGAGCGTAAGCTGGCTGGTCTTTGTGGTATTCCTAGGAGTAACCATTGTTCTGGGACTTGGCTTCCCAGAGGTAACAACTGGTACCATAGTTGAGGAATACGCGTGGGCTCCGGCTCCAATAAACCTAACATTTGGTTTACTAGCAGACGGTCTCAGCGTACCAATGCTGTTCACATACATCTTCGTCTTCGCGGGCGCAACAATGTTCAGCATGCCATACATGGAGAGACGTCTCAAGATGGATGACATGGAGGAGAGCAACGAGGCATACGCACGATACTATGCGTTGTTCCTACTATACGGAGCAAGCGTAGGAGGATGCATGCTTGCCACAAACACGCTGCAGTTCTTCATGTTCTTTGAGATGATGCTAATCTTCAGCTGGTTACTCGTATTCCTATATGGATACGGTGACCGTAAACGAAACAGCATGACCTACTTCATCTACACCCACATCGGTGGAGGCGTATTCATGCTAGGCATCATCGGAGCATTCTGGAGCGTAGGAAGCTTCGAGATCGCTGACCTAGTGCACATCGTGGACTACCCCAATGCCTTCTGGGTGGGCTTAGCCATAACAATCGGCTTGCTCTTCAAGATCGGCGCATTCGGTTTCCACGGATGGATGCCAGTAACATACAGTGAGTCACCAGCACCTCTAAGCGCGGTTCTGGGAGCCACCTCAGTAATGCTAAGCACATACAGCATGGCGAGGCTGCTACCATACTTCCAAGGCGTACTTGAGCCAGTGAGCCACATATTCATGGTGTGGGCATTGGTAACGATCCTATACGCGGGTGTGATGGCGCTTGCGCAGAAGGATACAAAGAAACTGGTCGCATACCTGAGTATGAGCCAGATGAACTATTGTGTCCTTGGTGTATTCACCTATGTTGCATTCGGTGTACTGGGCTCAATCAGCTACAGCATCAGCCACGGCTTAGCCATCGGCTTACTTTTCCTAGTATCAGGAGCCTTGCTCTACAGGACAGATAGCCGAGACATGACAGAGATGGGTGGACTAGCAGAAAGACTGCCAATAGTAATACTAGCATCACTAGCAGGATTCCTAACCATCGGAGGAGTCCCACCAGCGGTTGGTTTCAAGAGCAAGTTCATACTGCTCAGCGGCGCAATGGTAAGGGGCTTCAACAGCGGAACAACCGAGCTAATAGTTGCTATACTGGCTGGAAGCTTGGCGACACTGCTGACACTAGGCTATGAGTTCAGGGCTGTCTGGAAGATATTCTATGGCAAGTTACCAAAGAAGCTAGAGGACGTGAAGGCTGTCCCAATGGAGATGGCTTTACCCTTGATTGCATTGGGTGCATTGGCGATAATATTCGGTATCTGGCCGAAGCTTATCACAGACCCCATAGAAGTGTTCATCGAACACCTCTTCCACCACTAATTTACTCAATTATTTTACTAAATTTGACAAAATATGTCAAAATTGTTAGTTTACTAATTATATTATGTATAAAACGTAATAATGACGCTCGAAAAAGTAACATTATTGTACATTTAGGGCAGCCTAAGAATACAAATCGATTAAAACGTTAAATATTATGGGTAAAACCATTGCATAGGTAAACATGATTAATGAAAAACAAACAATGTACCTAGCTGTTATAGCTCTTATACTAGCAACAGTCGGAATCGGTTTATCATACTACAAGGCAACAGGCCCAGTTGGACCCGAAGGTCCCGCTGGACCAGCTGGTCCCGCAGGTGAAGAACACCAAGCGGTCTATGACAAGTATGTTGATGAGACTATACACTTGTATTAGATATTACAAGTGTCACAACAAGCGGCTCCACCGCGACAATGAAGTTCACCATCACAAAAGACGGTGAACCTTACATTGATGAGGATGGTTTGCCGGGTCTAGATCAGAAGAGGTTCTACACAGTCACATATGACAGTGCAACTCGCATGTTCGACGACGATGCCGGATTTGGTGATATCGTTGCATTAGGAAATGGACAGTATCAGGCAACTGCTACTGGCGTTGACTATAATATTGCGAGCTCTGATGGAATCGCTTATGGTTATATCGCTGTTGAAGAACTTGATGCCAATACAGGTGGACGTGTCAGATTATACGCTGACGTATCAAGTTCAGGAATTTCATACGGTGATGTAGACACATATGAGTCAGCTGCAAATGTTGACGGTTGTGTGAAATGCCACGGTGAGCCTTATGGCAAACATGGCTACAGGCAAGCCGCAGTTGAAGACTTACCTGATTTCGCATCCTGTAAAGTCTGCCACTTTGACACACGTGAAGGCGAGCATAAAGACTGGCTTGTCATCCTAGAGGATCCAGAACGATATGCTGAGCTTCACGCTGGAGACGAGTTAACTCCTGAGGAAGCGGAACAGTATACATACATGGCTACTGTTATGGGTGATACACACATCACACACGCTATGGAGTTCCCGTATCCGCAGTCGATGGCTAACTGTATAACCTGTCACGAAGGCAAACTCGACATGATCTTAACTGAAGAATTCTTCACTGTAGAGACATGTAAGACCTGTCACCCAGTGACTGGCTCTGAAGAGTATGGAACAGCAGACCTTGCTCTGAATACTATTCTACCAGCGAGTATCCACGGTTCACTTGATCTGGATACAGCAGACTGTACAAGCTGCCATGCTGATGGAAGTGCAATGGGCGACTTTGCGGACATCCACAAAGGATACGACCCAATAGTCTATGCTTCTGAAGGTGTAAAGTACGCTGATGAGATCGTCGTCACAATCGATGAAGCCTCATTATCAGGTAACACACTGAGCGTAGAGTTCAGCGCTACCGGTAGTGCTGGTTCAGTTGATTCTGCAGATATTGTTCCAGAAGTAATGATAGGCCTCTACGGCTACGACACAAAAGACTTCATTGTCAATGGACATGACCGCTACGACAGTAGTGGAAACGGTGTTATCTCCCGCTCCGACGGCGACCTACCTAAGGGCGCTTACGAAGTGGGTACCGAGCATGAATACTTCACAACCGTTACGGATGGTGCAGGTTCATGGGCAGTCACTCATGACCTATCCGAATGGTCAAGCATGCTTAATGACGACACTATACGGAGAATAGAAATCGCCGTATTATCCATGGTAGACAATGCAGATGGTGAGGAAGTTGCTATTAACGCAGTTTCACGAACCTTTGATGTTGCAAGCAACGACTTCGATGATGATTACTATGAACCAATTACAGACGTTGAAAGCTGTAATGAGTGCCACGAAGCACTTGGTACAACTTTCCATGCGCCTGACTACGGTGGCAGTATCGTAGTTTGTCGGATGTGTCACGTTGGACTCGCCGGTGGTTATCACCTAGAGATGCAGTCGAGACAAATCGATTCTTATGTCCATGCGATCCACGCATTCCAGGCATTTGATGTCGGTAGTATCGATTTCACAGACGAAGTTGCTGCTACTGAGTACGAGATGCACATAGAGCATACGATACCCGCCTTCACATTGAAAGACTGTGAAGCGTGTCACTACGAGGGTACATATGAAGTGCCAGATCAAACAAAGTCTCTACCAGGTCTACTATCTTCATCTGCCTCAATCGAGGACAGAGCGATTGGAGACGTTCCAGAGGTTGTTACTGGTCCTGCCGCAAGAGCTTGTGGTGGATGCCATAGAGCTGAGCTAATAAACGAGGATGACGCTAGCGGACTAGCTGCATTCTATCAGCATATGAAGAATGGCGGATTCGTTATCGATGCAGGAGATGACGACACAGCCACCCTCATGACAGCTATAAACGGAATAATGTCATACTTCGACTAACCGATAACGCGCAGAGGGAAACCTCTCGCAATCCCTTTTTTTATTATACTTTCTAAGAATCAGTGTAATTTACGATTAGCGGAATCACAACTATCAATGCAATCCAGACCACGAGGTCTAATGCTAAGCTGATTAGACTTACCATCCAATAGTCAACTGGTCCTGCGATTGTGACTAGTTGATGAGTACCCCAAACCAATGGGAATCCATGCTGATTATTTACATTATCAGGGTAGTTGACGGGTCTGCCATAGAGTAATGCGACAAGAATCAGTATTGACGCCGCTATTTGGAGGATGTCTGCCTTTTTCATATAAGCTGCAAAGGTGAGGCGGTTATTAAACAATCATACCCAGTTAAAAGCGGGATAGCCGGATAAATGGTATGAAGCCATTTCCCAAGCTCACTACCCAGCGGCTCGTTCTCCGGGGCCCAATGGAGAAAGATATGCAACCTATGTTTGATATTCACACAGACCCAGATGTAATGCGATACTATGGTGTCAAACCCTATGACACAATGGAAAAAAGCAAGAAACATCTTGACTGGCTAACCAAGCTCCACAGGGAAGAGATTGGACTCAGATGGATAATCACTCTCAAAGACGAGGACACTTGCATCGGTGACGTAGGCTTCTATGACTGGGAGAAGAAGCACAGTAGAGCCGAGATTGGTTACATTCTTGGTAAACAATACTGGGGCAAGGGTATAATGACTGAAGCCATCAAGGCAGCACTGGATTATGGGTTCAACGAGATGAACCTAAACAGAATACAAGCTCTAATCGACCCTAGAAACGATGCCTCCAAGAGAGTAGCAGAGAAACACGGCTTCCAGTATGAAGGTACATTCAGGGACTATGAGTATGAGTACGGCGGCTTCATAGATCTTAACATGTACAGCGTCCTAAAACGCGAATACAAGGCTTAACCATTTAACACCCCACTCCCCTTATCTATTGATCATTTTGCTAGAACCAGAGACACTAATCAACAGGATAGCACGAATCATCGCCTCAACACGTTTTCCCTTCGTAGACCAAGATACTTGGCCAGAGGGACAACAAACCATAGTAAACGATGAAGTGAAACGATACGCCATCAGCACAGAAGGGGGGACCCTCTACCCAAACATCGTGATTACAAACCCTGATGGAAGCATCAGAGAAATAGGCATAGTCGAACAAGAATCAGCTATCTCAGAGAAAAGCCTACCCCGATGGAAGGCACTAAGCAACGTAGCCCCCTATGGACGGGAATACAAGAAACTCTTCCTTTACGTACCTGCTGGTAAAGAGGAACAGACAAAGAAACTACTAGAGGAAAACCAGATCGACTATGATGGAATCAGAGGCTACCGCGTAGAGAAACAAAACCTCAAGATTATTCCCCACACAACACGCAACGACGAATACGACCACACAATAACCTAAGAATAGCCGCTAACCGGGAGGGTGTAACGCGGCGCAGCCGCAAACACCAATAATTTATTGAAACCAGCCCCAGAACAGCTTCTTTTCGATCTTGATCTATACAAAAAAGTGTATGAGTAACGGAGAATAAGTGACGTATAACCCGGGGAATAACTGGATTTCACTGCCATAGTATATACCAAAACAGGGTCTAGTCGTAAGTCTTTTAAAAGAAACTCAACCTCAACCCCATTGAAATGAGCATAGCTGTCATAGGTCCCTCATCATTCGTGACATGCTTCCAGCTAATTGGTGCACGAGGCTACGAAGCAAACGATGAAGAGACCGTGGTTGCCACTCTAGACCGCGCAATGGCTGATAACCCAAAGCTTATCATCGTGCCTGAACGGTACACCTGTCTCTTATACACATCTCCGAGCCCACGAGACCTCTCTACATCTCGTATGCCG
>CALGBN010000512.1 GCA_937877765.1 Candidatus Bathyarchaeota archaeon
TTCAAGCAGAAGACGGCATACGATATGTAGAGAGGTCTCGTGGGCTCGGAGATGTGTATAAGAGACAGCCTCTGGCCTTCACTCAGATCATTGTTTGAGGGACAAGTTATCGCTATTCTTCCATTTGATTTTCCGTTCCTTTCTAGAGAGCTTGGATTCAGCTACTGGTATTTTTTCTGTTCTATGGCAAGCAGCGTGATAATCAACCGTTTGTTTGGCATGACTTTCGAGATAGAACCTGAAGAAATCGAGGATAATAAAAAATGAACCTAATAAAAGAAACCAAAAGTGTATGCCCTGAATGCCTCCAAACGCTGGAAGCAAGCGTATACGAAGAAGACGGAAAGGTATACATAACCAAAACCTGCCCAGAGCACGGAGAATTCACAGACCTATACTGGGAAGACTATGCCCAGTATCTACGGGCAGAGAGATATGGAAAGGATGGGGTCCAGATGGAGAATCCTCGTACCAAGGAGAAATTTGACTGCCCCTATGACTGCGGTATTTGCCCAAACCATAAATCATCAACCATGCTCGCCATCATAGACGTAACCAATAGATGCAATCTCAGGTGCCCCATATGTTTCGCCCACTCAGGCGCAGCGGGATACCTGTATGAACCTACAAAACTCCAGATACGTAAAATGATGGAGAACCTGAGAAACAACGACCCTGTGAAGACACCAGCCCTCCAGTTCAGCGGCGGGGAACCAACAGTAAGGGATGACCTTTTCGAGTTGATTACCATGGCAAAGGAGTTAGGTTTCCCGTTCGTGATGGTGGATACCAATGGCATCAAGATGGCGGAAAGCGTCCAGTATTGCCGTGATCTGAAAAATGCTGGACTCGACTCGGTCTACCTCCAGTTCGACGCCTTGACACCGGAGCCATACATCAACGCAAGGGGGTTCGACCTCCTACCAATCAAACATCAGGCAATAGCTAACCTAAGAGAAGCTGGTTTCACAAACATCGTGCTAGTGCCCGTGCTCATCAAGGGAGTCAATGACGACCAAGTTGGGGACCTAATCAGATTCGCTATGGAGAACAAGGACTGCGTTAAGGGTTTGAACTTCCAGCCAATAGCCATTACAGGCAGGGCTAGTAAAAAGGAGCGTGAAAAAGTCCGAATAACCATCCCTAAACTCATGAAACTTGCCGAGGAGCAGACCGAGGGCTACCTAAAACAGGAGGACTGGTTCCCTGTGCCAACACTGGAGCCATTAACCAGATTTATCGCTAACAACAAGAAAGAGGAAGAGGTTGATTTTTGCTGCCACCCCCACTGTGGTATGGGTACACTACTCTTCTTTGATGACGGGGATATTTCTCCAATTACCCACCACGTAAAAGTGGACAACGTACTGGACATGCTGAACGACATTAACCAGAAGATGAAGGATGGGAAAACTCTTAGAGCAAAGATTAATTTGGTCTCCGGGGTAGTCAAGAACCTAGAGTTCAAGCCTTTGACCAAGTACCTGAAGGACGTGATACTGTACAATGACTACCATGGAGTCAACAGGATATACCACCAGCGACTGTTCATCGGTGCTATGCATTTTATGGATCCATACAACTTTGACATAGACAGACTAGAACGCTGCGTTATCCATTACGCCACACCAGACGGCAGGATAATCCCGTTCTGCTCCATGAATAACTTCCACAGAAAAGAAATCGAGACCAAGCACAGTATTCAGAACGAAATCATACCACAGACACCAATAGCCGACATAGAGGCAATAAACGCAAAGATACTTGGGAGACAAAATGCATAAGCGAGGGCAAAGGAGAGATTATAAGGATATCAATAATAGTTCCATCATGCAATGAAGAGAAATATATCGAAGACACATTGGTCTCTTTAAAGACTGGACTTGGAGAAATACGAGATCATCGTGGTTGATTGCAGAAGTGAAGACGATACTATGAAAATTGCGAAAAATTATGCAGACAATACACTAACAAGCGAAAACTGCATCGCCGTCTATTTTGAGTTTATTTTTTTCAGATATCTTAAAACAGCTTCTATTTTTTCCTGTGATCCCTATAGTTATAACTGCAGGGTGGTTTTTTGGTACTGATTAAAAGGTGCTCTGGTATAGATCATGATCTAAATGAAGCGTTTTCAAGACTGATTTAGAGTAAAGGAAGCTGGTTTCTGTTTAACCACGTTACCCCCCTAGTTAGCCAATAACGGTTTTAAATAGTCTGAGATGGTTTTCGCCAAGAATCTTTTTGATGTCTTCCTCTGGGTAGTCTCGTTTTATTAGTTCCTTTGTGATGTTAGGCATCCTTGTTACGTCTTCTAGTCCTTTTGGTGTGTATGGTATGCCGTCATAGTCGCTGCCGAGACCCACATGGTCTGGTCCAACAAGATCAACGATGTGATCAATATGGTCAACCACGCCTTCCAGTGTGGCGTCTGTCGGGTGTACAAACATGGGTGCAAAGTTCATTCCCATAACGCCCCCATTCTCAGCCAGTGCCTCTATCATCTCATCAGTCATGTTCCTTGGATGTTCACAGACAGCCCTAGCGTTACTATGACTGGCGATAACTGGATTTCCTGCGTGCTCTAGTACATCCCAGAAGCCCGCATCATTCAGGTGACTAACATCAATAATCATGTTTAATCGGTCAAGCTCTTCCACTGCTTCTACGCCTAGCTCACTAAGAC
>CALGBN010000513.1 GCA_937877765.1 Candidatus Bathyarchaeota archaeon
TTTAATGATCCGGCGACCACCGAGATCTACACCGTCTAATTCGTCGGCAGCGTCAGATGTGTATAAGAGACAGGTGCGTATGTCCAGGGGGGTAGTATTGGCTACCCCCTATCAGGTTCTCGCCCTGCATTTCGGTTAATCCATTACTTGTGACAACGAGCTTTTCGCTAGTTTGGCCAACTCCAGCCCATTCCACCATAGCGTCGCAGATACCGTGCAAACAAGAACAAGGGAATGTAGCAGAGAAGTAGACAGATGCCTTGGAATAGGTTATCTGAGGAGATTAATGCGAAGTAGACTAGAATGCTGAAGCCTATTAAGTACATGATGGCTTGGCTTCTTCTGGAATCCTTCCGTTTGGTTGTCTCGGACCTCATCCCAATAAATGGATTTTCAGTCTACTATAAAACCATAGAGGATTATTCCTCGATTGTTTCTTTGAGGGGCTCTACTTGGTTGTTGAACCATTCTAGGCATCCTTCCAGTGTCTCATGTTTGGTTGATGGGTATGTGCTGCTGTTTACGGGTCTGTCGCTGTTTCGGATGCACTCGTAGTAGAGTTTTCCATACTGGTCTTGTTTGAGGCTGACCCTGATTAGTTCCTCATCCCATATCCTTCCGCATACACTGCACGTGTATTCTACTGCGTTCCAGTTGTGGGTGGTTACCTTTTTGCATGTTTTACAGTATAGTTGGCTTGCAGTGTATGGGAAATCGTAGTGTAGAGCCATAAGCCCCATGAATGGTGCTGTCTTTTTACGTTTTTCCATGGTTTTAGAGCGTGGGTATATATCCGGGGATGACGTATATTGTATTGTGAGCTCTACCCGAAGATCAAGTCTTATGCGTATCATGGAGATCGAGAAACGTCTTCATAGCTTGGAGAATGATCCAAAGTATATGGAGCTGCAGAAGAATTTCAAGACCCTTGAATCAGGTACCATAGGAAGTCGTCATGTAAGGATCGGTACCCCAGAGAATCTCGACAGCATGATAGAGTTACGGCGAAACAGTGACGAGATGGAGGACCTGATACAACGTTACAGGGATACGCTTTCCAAATACCAGAACAGGATAGAAAAATTGAATAAAGAAAAACAGCAGCTAAAGAAGGACTTGTTCCCCTCATAGCTACTTGACGTTTTTAAAGAGTAATTCTACGTCGAGTTCAAGCGCCGCGACAGGCATCTCAAGCTCCCAGTTCTCCAAGACCTCGGGCTTGATCTCGCCACCCCAACATAGAGGCTTATCACCAATCTTGGCTATGAACTTCCTGCCATCAATGTAGCAGTTCCATCCACCAGCCTCAACGCTCGCCTCAACTTCAAGGTTCTCAAGGATGCTGTTCATCACAGCCTTGATATCACTGAAGTTAGCCTTAGCGTGACACTGAACCACAGCTAGTCTGCGGTGACTGCGTGCCCCTGTCTCTGACTCGGGGTCGATGACTACTATGTCGTCTACCTCGTAGAGGTTCTGGGGGTATGGGTGATGTTTGTTGAAGCTAAGTATTTCCATTAGGCTTGGGAGCAGCCTGTTTCGTAGGCTGTCATAGGCTTCCATCTTGGGGTTCTCTGTCTCGCAGATGGGTTCCTCGGGTAGCATCATCCGTGTGAAGAGTTTGTCCCGGTTACTCATCATGAAGGTGATTACCTCAAGCATCTGGTGCCCAACCATAAAGTTACGAAGATTTCTGCTGAATATCTCAAGCTGATCCTCACCTGCATCACTCTGAAGCGGCGGGATCACTGGCTCAAATTTGTCATAACCATAGGCTATAGCAATGTCTTCAACCAAGTCTATTGGGTGCATGATGTCAGCCCTGTAACAGGGTACGTTTACCTTGATGATGTTCCATACATCGTTGCTACTGTACCCCATCTTGCTGAGTAGCTCCATGCTCTCCTCCAAGCTGAAATCCATTCCAAGTGTCTTGTTGACATACCTGTTGTCTAACTCCATCTCCCATGGACGCAGATCAGGCGTAGTAAGCACCGATCCATCTGGGTAATGATTGTGAACCTCGTGTATCTCCGCTCCACGGTCTGCCATAGTGGTACAGATGACGTTCAATACCTCAGTGATTGCCTTGAGGTCTGTGCCTGTTACGTCTATGAATAGCTCGGCTGTGAACTCGTTGACTCTCGTGTACTCACCGTTAATGATGGGCGGCATACTGCACACCATACCCTTCGCATCGAGAATCATCGGATACTCCTTGAAGCCCTCAACTGTCCAAGCATACTCCTTGCCCGTCTTCATCTCAGTAAGCATCCAAGCCAAGTCATGTTCATCTTCTTCTCCGAGAGGCTGGAACTTGAACTCCGGTGGCTTGGTAGTATACGTGACTGGGAACTCTATTGGGCTCAAGTCGTGAATTCCGATAGCTACCTTACGGCGTTTTCTACCATGGGTGACGTGAAGCTTCTCCTGCATCTGGATCAGTGACCTGATCAACGCGTCATCAAAATCAACGTTCTTGATGACAGCTGTCACGAAGTATGGACGCACGCTCTGGGTTTTCTCGTCAACGATTACCTGGTAATCTGATTTGTGAACATAGTAGTCTCGGCATCCGGGTTTTTCACCTGTCCAGCTGGCGAATGCTCTGACCAAGCCCTCGATGCTGAGTAAGTCTGGTCTGTTTGGGAAAACTTCTAGAGAGAATCCATCTTCTGTCTCTCCTTCCCAGCTGGTTCCCATCATGGGTAGGCGTTCCATTAGCTCAGGAACATCTATGTCTCGTCCGAGTAGTTCTCTGAAGTCTTCTAGGTTTACTTCTATTACTGGCACACAATTCACCTCGTCCATAGTTTGGCTTTTCTTAGCAAGCCAATGTCGTTACCTGTCTCTTATACACATCTGACGCTGCCGACGAATTAGACGGTGTAGATCTCGGAGGTCGCCGTATCATTAAAAA
>CALGBN010000514.1 GCA_937877765.1 Candidatus Bathyarchaeota archaeon
CTTGCTTGGTGTGGGCTTTAGGTGAATATTTGTTCGGTTACGTCGTGGTTTTCCGGTAGCTGGTATATTTTTGTGAATACCCATTCGGTGTACTCGGCTGCGTATTGGGTGTGATCTGCTTTGATGGTCTTTTGCAGTGAGATTAGGTTTCCTTGTGTATCGGTCATTGGTTCCATGTGGGGTAAAAGCCAGTTGTAAGTAGTTTCATTCAACTGCTCCATGGGGATATCAACGATTACTTCACCATCACCTGCCTGAACAGCAAACTGGACAAACTTGCCGCTAGCTGGGTCCTCAAAGATTACTATTTCTTCATAGCGTCGAAGCGCCTCATCTAGGCTTTGCTTGTATAACGCTATTCTCTCCTCACTGAACATGAAATAAAATAGTTAAGAAAAGATAAGTGGTTATTGGTCAGGGTCCCACGGCTCATAGCTCTGGGGGCTAACAACATCACTGTGTTGACCAAGATAATGATTTTCGGGTATTCTGTCCCAGATAGCTTGAGTGGTTTTCTGGACTTGTGAGACCAACTTTGCCTCATCAATCACCAATAGCTCTCCGTTTTCGATGACCAGTTTACCATCAACCATGACGTGAGTTACGTCCTCGCGAGTAGCGCTGTTTACCAGTGCCTTGACCGGATCTCTGCATGGTACATTGTTCAGGGTCTCCATGTTGATGATGGCTATGTCTGCTGTGGCGCCGGGGGTGATCCTTCCAAGGTCTTTTCTACCGATGGCTCGTGCGCCTCCAAGTGTGGCTGAGCTATGAATCTCGGCGGCTGAGCCGCTGAAGCAGCTCCAGTCAGCTAGTTTACTGGTGTAACTCGCCATCCTCATCTCGTTTAGCATGTCTTGGGGGCTGGTGTCACAGCCTATTCCTAGGTTGACCCCTGCCTCTAGATACTGTGAGTGGCTGTGCATCTTGTTGCCCCTCTTAACAAAGACGAGGGGATCGTGGCTTACTGTAGCCCCTGATTCTGCTAGTAGTTTGAGGTCGCCTTCTCCCTCTGGGGGGTAAGCTAATAGTGGGTGTCCTGCGATTGCCCAGCCGTGTCCTATGATTAGGTCTGGTCCAAGTAGTCCTGTCTCGTGTAGGAACTCGATGGGGGTTTTGGCGTACATTCTTATCATGTTCTGGAATTCTACGACCCATTGTGCGGCGTGGATACTTACTGGGCATTTCAACTGGTTTGCTTTTTCTCTGACTGCTTTTTGGAGTTCTGCGCTTACCTTGTCTACGGTGCTGGGGTACATGGCGGCTATGATGCGTCCGTCAGCGGCTCCATCATATTTTTTCACGAATTTCTCTGCTTCGTCTAGGAGCTTCATGCCGTGTTCTATGCCGAGCCACTCTGTGTAGAGGTTTGCTTTCTGGTTTCTTGTCCATGAGCCATCCTCAATGTTGCAGCCTTCCACTGCCCTCATGCCCATCTCGTCGATGTACTTGACAGTGGTTTCTGGTCCGAGGGTGCCTACCATGCCTATCTCGACCATGGTGGTGCAGCCGCTTTTGAGTAACTCAGCCATGCTGTATTTTGCGAAGACATGGAAGTCTTCTGGTTTGATGCTTTTTCCTAGTGCGGTTAGGTTTTCGCCTAGGCTGCTCATGTAGAAGTGGCGGGCTCCAACATCATCAATGAATGATTTGTCTTTTGGCGCTGATGCCCCGTGTATGTGTGTCGCGATGAATCCGGGGGATACGACGTGGGTCTTTGCGTCGATCCATTTGTCTACTTTCCCATTGTAGGTTTTTCCTACGTGGGTGATCTTTTTTCCTTCGACGATTACTACTCCGTCTCTTAGGAGTCGTGGTTTTTCTCCATCGTGGGCTATGATCCATTTGCCCTTTATTCCAATTACCATGGGTTTTATTGAACATTTATCCGTGATAAATTTATGCAGCACCAGAAAAAATTGATAGAATAAAACATGTTCACTCTATCAGTTTTTTCAGGTTATCAAGACCCAATCAGAGCGGTTCTAGAGTTGGATTAAGCAAATACAACCGCTTCCAAGCTGGTTTGTGCTACCCCCCCCTCCCTTCTTCTTAATATACTGATAAAGCGTGATGATATTGAATATGAGCGGACCAATCTGCCCAGAGTGCACCACTTTCGCACTCATCGAAACTCAGGGACACTACTCGTGCCCTATCTGTGGTTGGAGCGGTGAGAGTCCTCCACGTAAGATCTGTCTCTTATACACATCTGACGCTGCCGACGAATTAGACGGTGTAGATCTCGGTGGTCGCCGTATCATT
>CALGBN010000515.1 GCA_937877765.1 Candidatus Bathyarchaeota archaeon
GATGTGTATAAGAGACAGCAGTAAAGCGATCCACCTTGACACCAGATTTACTCAGCTTATTTACAGCCTTGAAGCTATCATTAATTCTGCAGTCAATCAAGTATCCAAGCTTGGATTTACCGTCTAAACCTCCAACTGGGGGCATTGGCTCTACCTTACTGAAGCTTCCGTCAGGAACCTCCATCGCCTCGATGATATCTACACCCTTGAACTCAGCCATAGTCTGAGTAGCAAAGTCATAGTTCATCATAGGTACACCATCAGGAGTCCTGACCCAGATATTATCCCGGTAGAAGGTTCTACTAAGCAGGCTAATCAGGAAGTTTCTAGCCGTCTGGCTAGCGAATACTACATAGCTGTCTGCTGGGTAGACGATTTCACCTATCTTGAACTCGGTATCCGCCTTATGGATATCAACGCTCATATCGCTCAGAGTCTTCAAGAACCTGTAAACCGTGTTAGGATCAGCTTGACCCGGTGGGAAAACAAAGGCATAAGGAGCCTCCTCCTTTCCCTTGGTGATGCTGTTCACCGCCTTGGTGTGCATGTTCTTGAGTATCATTTCACGGTTATTAGCCGCTACCTCAAGAGTCGCCAAAGCGGAAGTCATCTGACCCTTCAATATATCGGATAGATGCCACCAACCACCCTTCCAAGGATGCGTGAAATTCACCGAAGCCCTGTACTCAGGGCGACCACGTGGATGAGGCTGAAGCTGATGATAATGTACGTAAACAGGTGTCGCAACCTTGACACTTGATGACTCAGTGAACATTCCACAGATGTTAAACCAAGGGAAAACCAAGCTGAAACCCGGCATAAAATCAGCTGGGAACACAGCCGCCTGCTCGACGCCAGTAATCCCCTCGGACTCCATACGGATCGCCATCTGGGCGCCATAATGCTTCTGCTCAACCCAAACAAGGGGATCAGCAACCTCGTTCACAGGGTTACTATTGGGTGGGATGAAGAACCTTGAACCATAGAAACCCATCTGGTGGATATCAAGATAGGCTTGAGGGAACCACTCCTTCAGAATAATCCTATTCATTATCTGAGTCTCAACCTGTGTAAGAGTCAAAGCATCCCTATTGTTATCATGTCCAACATACTTGTGGTACAGCCAAGGCATACCACCACCCTCAAACTCAGTACCCAGATACTCATTATACCAGTCAACGGTCATGATCTGACCATCAGGGTTAGCACAAGGGAACAAAACCAATACTACATTATCCCTGATACGCTGCTCCAATGGCTCTTCAGAGGTCAATAGATTATACGTAAAATCGCTTACCATCTGAGTACCCCCTACCTCACTGGCGTGAATACTCATGGTCATGGCGACCACTGATTTACCTTCCTTGATTATCTGCTCTACATCTGTTTCAGTCAAGTCCTCTGGGTGACTAATCCTCCAAGTATCCTGCTTAATCTGGTCCAGATTCGCAAGATTCTCCTTAGAAGAAACATAAGCCACAAGCAAAGGGTTACCCATAGTTGTTTTACCCGCCTCAAAGACTTTGATCCGGTCAGAAGCCTTGTCTAGCTTCCAGAAATACTCCACAACCTTGTCCCAACGGACAAGTTTTCTATCTGTACCCGGTTTGAATCCATAGAACTCTTCCGGTGTCACTATTTTAGTCATTAAGCAGAAACTACACAGACATATTATATAAGACCAGATACAGGCTTCACAAAACTATCAAAAATAACTAGATTTAATCGATTTTTCCATATTTAAATAGTTTATATACATGAACAAAGAAATACAATAGGAAAGACATGAAATTTGTCCAGTTAAAAACCATACGAGACTTAGTCATGCTTGTCGCAAGCTCGCCTGCAACAAACGTCATTCAGCACCTCGAGAACCATGGGCACATATACTTCGTCATCGGAGGTACATTCAGTGAGGTATTCATGTACCTCGTAAAACATGACGAGCCGCTAGAGGGAAACTTCATCACATACAACAGCTATAGCGGAGAAATAGGCGTCAGCGAAAAGGTATCTACAGAACCCAATATAAACAGCTTCCCAGTAATTGAGATTAAAAAACAAGATTTGATCACCGAGGAGACTCTTGAGGCTCTCAAGAAACTTTAGCTGGACCAATAATCAGGGGAAGATATTATGGGCTTTGAAGACGATGTGGAGCTCGACTTCGATGACAAGGAACTCGAACACAACGAGATAGGACAAGATCTGGATATAAACATCGAAAACGTCGTCGCATCAGCAAGTCTTGATCAAACAATAGACTTGCTCTCAATAATGAAAGTATTTCGTAACGTGGAATACCGACCAAAACAATTTCCCGGTCTAGTATACAGACTCAAAAAACCAAAAACAGCCACCCTGATATTTGGCTCAGGAAAAATGGTCTGCACCGGGGCAAAAAGCGAAAAAATGGCTAAACGAGCCGTCAATAAAGTAGTGCGTGAACTCAAAAACGGTGGAATAATCATATTAGGTAAACCTACAATAACCATACAAAACATAGTAGCCTCAGCAAACCTACATGGAAAGATAGACTTAGAAACCGCCGCTGACATTATGGAGAACGTAATGTATGAGCCTGAGCAGTTCCCTGGTCTTATCTACAGGATGGGGGACCCTAAAGTAGTTATGCTACTATTCGCATCGGGAAAACTCGTATGCACAGGTGCAAAATACGAAGAAATAGTCAAGGAAGCAGTTGAAAAACTACATGAGATACTCCAAGACTATGACTTAATCTATTACGATTAGAGGTCTACAAAATGCCTTCAAAAGATACAACAGAACAGAAAGCCCTCAAACTAGTATTTGAGGCAGGAGAAGAAGGACTACTCCAGTCCGATCTATGGAAACTCTTGGACGTAAGCAGCAGAGAGGGAAGCAGACTAGCCAAGAAATTCGAGGAAAAGGGTAAGGTAGTACGCGAAAAGGTGCTGAACGATGGAAGATGGACCTATAAACTCTATTTTAAGAAAGAGCCTGTAACCCTAGAATCAGTCGAAGGGTGCCCATGTCTAATCTGTCCAGAGGTAGACAAATGCTTCCGTGGAGGAAGCATAGACCCAAACGTATGTCTATTTTTGACTTCTTGGATTGATCCCCGGCTCGAAACTATACAGGTAGAAGCGCGAGACGAAGACCTTGGATGATAACATCAAAGAGATACTCAGATACGGGGTAACATTCGTTGCTTTAATCGCTCTTTTTTACGGAGGATCATACGTCCTAAGCAATACATTAGGCACATCAAAACCAATGATGGTCGTAATCAGTCAGAGCATGGTACCCACTCTCGGAGTAGGCGATTTTATCGTCATTGAAGCCATAGAAGACTTTGATGATGTAAACATCGGAGACCCGCCGTATGGTGATATTCTGGTTTTCCTACGACCCGGATTTAGCGACGAATACATTGTGCATAGGGCGATTGACGGTTATGAGACAGATGATGGCTGGGTCTATCAGACCAAAGGAGACCACAACGCTTTCCCAGATGGATTTCAGGTAACTGAAGACCTTGTCGAGGGAAGAGTAATCAATAGAATTCCCATAGTAGGTTACTTCAGTCTCTTCATCAAAACAATGAAAGGCTTCGGACTAGTACTCGGATTAATGGCAGTTTCCTTCTTCTATGACAATATACTACCCAAGAAAGAAAACAGAGAAGAGAACGGACGCTTCAACTATCTAGCCATAGCGCCTTTCATAGTTGCACCAGCGATAATACTGAAAATATGGGTCCAACCATCAAGCCACCAAATACTAGAACAAATAGCCATAATCACGTGGTACCTAGGATGCCTAACACTACCCCTAGCAACAGAAGATGACGATATGGGGCTAATGTTCTGGCTATACCACCTAGTATTATTGATGCTACCCATAGCCTGTGATCTCGTATGGTGGACAACAGGAATCACACCGAGTAATTGGTGGATGATACAAGGAAGCACAGTACCAATCTCCTGGCTACTGATGGAAGAAACTGTCTCATTCCAAAAAGCATTCAGCCACATAATTCTTTGGATAGGCCCCGGTATACTCCTATTTCTTGGTTTATTATACGCAAAACGAAGTAATGTTGAACCAGTAAAAAACCTAAGTGATAAAATTCGGGGTATTAACTCATAATTTATTAGAAAATAGAAAAGATTGGGTAAGAGGTTAGTCTTACTCAAGTGTCATTATGGTGCTGTAGACCGCTGGTAGCTGACGCTCGATTGTCAAGACTGCTCCCGCTGATGGGCGTAGCTCGATCCTAAACTCCTCGTATGGATGTGCATATACATCATCCTGTGATACTGGAGTTGGGTCAACCATTGAGTCAAAGAGCAGTTCAGTGAAGTTTACAGATACCTTGAACTTCTCGCCTGTCTCACAAAGACTGTCACCGTCGTCGTTAACGCCGATGATGGTCATGCATGTACCGTTGGCGTTATAGATCTCGCCATGGCATCTTGCGTTTGTGTAAGTGGCTACTAGTTTGCTATCGTCTAGGTCTACTGGCTCGTGACCTTGGCTGAGCTTGATGT
>CALGBN010000516.1 GCA_937877765.1 Candidatus Bathyarchaeota archaeon
CAAGCAGAAGACGGCATACGAGATGTAGAGAGGTCTCGTGGGCTCGGAGATGTGTATAAGAGACAGATATAACCCCTAATCGAGGGGTGTAATTTTTCGAGGCATCCTCTGGATGTCTATTATAATTAAAAGAGAGGTGAAATAATGAGTTCAAACATCACCAGAAAGAAAGGGCAGAGCGGTAGAACCAAGTCCGTGGAATGCGCTCAATGTGGAGCACTTGTACCACGTGATAAGACCATAGCGAAGCGTCGGTATGGTTTGCCCTTGAATAGGCGTTTGATCAAGATTCTAAAAGATCAAGGTGCGCGTATTCATGCTGGGAGGAACACCATTTATTACTGTGTTTCCTGTGCAAAGCACCGGAAATACGTCTAATTTCCCACATACTCTTCACAGTCTCGTCTCATAATCCGCGACTCAATGAACCCTAATCGTTCGCAGTAACAGAAATCATCAAGATTCAGTCTTCTACGTTCTAGGGTGTTTACAATTTCCTTGTTTTCTTGACTGAGCCTGAACCTCGTCTCTTTTGAAAGATCTATACCCCAGACACAGGTCCTGCATGTGACCATAGTTCTCTATTTAATGTACTCTGATTTGGGTTTACTGGAAAACGTTATACTCCGCGATACCAACTAGCCCAGACAAGTTGAAGCTCAAAGGCATAATATTCGATCTCGACAGCACCCTCATACAGGCAAAGATCGACTTCGTTGACATGAAAAACCACATGATCGCGTTACTAGAAAAGCATGGTCACCCCCAAGGAACACTGAGTCCAACAGACCAGACAACAGTAATGATCATGGAAAGCGCAAACCAAGAATGGGAAAAGCAGAAAAAACCCAAGGCAGAATGCGACCAGATAGTAAAACAGATCGAGGAAATCATGAACCAAGGTGAGTTAAACGCCATATCAAACCTACAAGAAATAGAAGGTGCAGCACTCGCAATCAAAAAACTCAAAGAAATGGGACTAAAACTAGCAATATTAACACGAAGCCACCACGCCTACGCTGTTCAGTCATTAAAGAAACTAGGTATCTATGACGATTTTGATATCATACTTGGACGCCACGAGACACCTGAACCCAAACCATACAAGGGAGCCATAGACCACACAGTGAAGCTGATGGGTCTCACAGTGGACGATGTTGTGATGATTGGCGACCATCAAATTGACCGCGACAGCGCCAATAATAGTGGTTGTCTATTCATTGGTGTAGGTACTGGACGGCGTGGAATGAAAAGTTGGACGGATGAGAAGCCTCCAGAGCATTTTCTAGCTTCTGTAGCCGAGCTTCCCGAGTACCTTGTGTCACAGGGTTTTGTCTAATCACAAAGTTTTTTACCAAACCCTTATCCTATAGTCTAAATCCCGCATTATATCAGGTGAAAAATATGAGTAAAGCAGATGAATATCAAAAAAAATTAGCACAAGCCAAACAGATTCTCAACATGATTGCGGACGATAACACCACGCCTCGAAACATCAGGCGAACCGCAAAAAGTGCAGCTGACATGCTTGACGACCCTAGTCTAAGCATAGCGGCGAGGGCAGCAAACAGCATCAGCGTCCTTGAAGAGATAAGTCAAGACCCCAACATGCCCATGTACAGCCGCACCCGAATATGGAACGCCATCAGTGTTCTAGAAGGAATCAGAGACTAGTCACCCCCTTTTTGTAACCCAATCATTTTCAAAAACACTGTTAATCCTAGCTGATATTCATCTCATTATAAAAAAGTCATATATTACACATTACTGGCGTCAAACTATTCCTTTTTTATACGTCTAAAACCAACATTATATCGCTGATTATGGAAACACGAACCATTCAGACACCATGGGCCAAATTATTCACATGGGAAGACCTTTCAACCCTAGCAATCTGTCTAGCGTTAGACATGCTTGACCTACTGGTACCATTTATGTCAACACCCATCTACGGGGACATACTGGACTTTAGCGGAATCGCATTCTGTGTTCTATTTTTCAACTGGATCGGTGCAATAACCATACTTGAGATAATCCCTGGACTAGATATAGTTCCCTTATACACCATCTCTTGGCTTACATGGTATCTTAACACCAGCAGAAACAAGCAAAAAAGGCTAATGGCGGAGCTAGAAAACTGGAAATAGAACCAAAACCAGTACTCGTACTCCACAAGAACCTAAAAACACCACTACGATGCTCCATGCATGAAGCTGTTAGAGTTGTTCAAACCCGAGATCTGGCTCACAGCATTAGCGACAATAATATTCATCCCCCTATGCAGGGTTCTCGGTCAAAACACAAACTTTGCCCTGTTCAAATTCGGTCTAGTCTTTGTAGGTGTAATAGCAGGAATATACCTCTACGCCTACTATGATATGCGTGGTTAGGTCAACCGTTTCTCTTCAAGCCGTTCAAGTAACTCCCACATAGCGTACTTCCGTGCAAACTCATAATATTCTCGGCTATGCGGCTTGTGTAATCTCCCCAACGCGGTTAAGGCATGAGCTAGAAACATGGTAAAGCCGCCCAGTATCCATGGACGATCAGTGGCATAGACCAGTGCGATAAGAAAAGTATGCCATACAGGGAACCCTAGGAAATATCTTGAACGCCCAGAGAGAACCCATCTACTTAGATTACCTCTTCTCCAAGTCCTGAGTTGAGTGTATTTGATCTCGGGGAATGACTCTACTACCCATCCATGTTGTTTTGCTTGTATCAATGCAAGAGTATCAAAAGCGTTTCCCGGCGTAAAATGACCAATATCATCCCAACAAGCTCTTCTGTAAATCTTGGCTCCATCTGATGCTCTTCCACGCCATACTTTTTCATCAGTAGGTGTACCACTCGATACACCGAGACGCGGATTCTCCTCAAACTTCTTGATAAGTCTCTTGAAATAGTCCTTGGGTAATACGCTATCAGCGTCGATTTTCAGCAGAAAATCCCAGTCAGGAACAAGCTCAGTGACCTTTTTCACTCCACTATTCAACGCCCAAGCGAGATTAACACCTCTTGTCTCGTGTCTAGGATTCTTAAGCCTGAGAGGAGTGATTCCATTGTATTCTCGTAGTATATCGACTGTGTGGTCTGTTGAGTCGTCATCTACAACCACATAGACTTCCGGTGCTGGTTCAAGCGCTAGAACCGCCTCAACTGTCTGACGTATGAAACTTTCCTCGTTTCTGCCACTGGTTAAGGCTACGTATTTCATTGGGTGTTCTCCGGACAAACTATGTATTATAATCCCGTTAATAATCTTAACCGCCTACATACTATAGCTTTTTAATAGTCAGATACTACAGGATGGTAGTAACAAGAGAGAGTGTCTGACTTGTGTGGAATTTTCGGATGTATATTACGTGAAGGACAGGCTGTAAAACTCATCAACGACGGCTTGAAACGACTAGAATACAGAGGCTATGACAGTACAGGCGTCGCAATAATAAATAACAACCAGATGGAGGTCCGCAAGGATAAAGGCAGAATAGAGGAAGTAATGAGCGGCCTCCGTATACTGGATATGCCGGGTAAGATCGGTGTAGGTCATACTCGTTGGGCTACTCATGGTGCCCCTGCGATGGAGAATGCTCACCCTCATACTGATGAGAGTGAATCTATTGCGGTTATCCACAATGGTGTCATCGAGAACTATCTTGAACTCAAGGACGAGATGATCGAGAAAGGGCATATATTCAAGTCACGTACAGACACAGAGGTCTTGGCTCATCTTCTTGAAGATGAGATGAAGACTGATATTGGTCTTCAAGGCGCTATGCTCAGGGTTCTCCGGCGAATAAAAGGCAGCTATGCTTTCGTTGTGTTGAGTACCTATGAGCCAGATAAAATATACTGTGCACGTAACGAGAGCCCACTGGTTCTCGGTGTCTCTGAGAATGGCACATTCTGCGCATCAGATGTACCCGCATTATTACCATATACAAACCAGGTGAATTATCTACGGAACGGCGAGATGGCTATACTCAGCCTTGAAGGATACAAGATAGTCAAGATAAGTGATGGTACTGAGGTTGAGCGTCCCACACAGGAGATCACATGGAGCCCCGAGATGGCGGAAAAACAAGGCTATACTCATTACATGTTAAAGGAGATCCATGAACAACCAACTAGTCTAAGAAACGGTCTAAGACTGCAAGAAAGATATCTCGACCTATTAACTCAATTCTTAGACCGTGGCAAAGAGGTGTTCCTCGTAGCTGCGGGAACAAGTTTCCACAGTTGTCTAGCGGGGTCTTATCTGTTCAGCAAGTTGGCTCGTTTAACCACATTCCCCGTGGTTTCCAGCGAGTTCATGGAGCGATATGGTTCCACAGTAGGAATCGACTCGATTATTTTGACTGTGAGTCAGAGTGGTGAGACATATGATACTTTGAAGGCCATTGATCATGCGCGTATGCGGGCGTCAACCGTGCTTGGTGTCACGAATACCGTTGGCTCTACATTGACTCGTGTTGCTCGTGCTTATCTTATACAGCAGAGTGGTCCCGAGATCGGTGTCGCAGCTACAAAGACCTTCACTTCACAGGTATTGGTGCTTTCTCAGATGGCGCTACGTTTGGCTAAGAATCGTGGTAAGTTGAGTCAGGATGAGCTTGATGATTATGATACGAAGCTTCACATGATTCCAGACTGGGTTGAGAAAACCATTGAGGCAAATGAGGAAAAGATTAAGCAACTCGCTGAGGACAATTTGAATGAAGAATTGTTTGTTTTCCTAGGCAGGGGTATCAGTTCAGCTACCGCTATGGAGGGTAGATTGAAGCTGCTTGAGATCACATATGTGCCTTCACTGGCATACCCGGCTGGCGAGAGCAAACATGGACCAATAAGTATCATTGAAGACGGAGTAACTTGTGTGTTTGTCTGTCCACGAGGCGATACTCATAAGCACATGATTGGCAGCATCATGGAGATGAAGAGCCGTGGAGCGAAAATAGTGTCCATCTGTGAGGAGGGTGACGAGGATATCAAGCGCCTCAGTGATGATGTGATCGAGATGCCTAAGGGCTGTCTCTTATACACATCTGACGCTGCCGACGAATTAGACGGTGTAGATCTCGGTGGTCGCCGTATCAT
>CALGBN010000517.1 GCA_937877765.1 Candidatus Bathyarchaeota archaeon
AGATTTGAGGAAAAAGGCGTCGTTATTGGCTATCACCTTTATTTTCGTTGAGACTGAAAACGACGATGTCTGGAACGAGCCAATAGATGAGGATTTCGAAAAACCTCATTTTCCTACTAAGGATATATAAACACAAACGGTTACTAAACCGAAGATAGTGAGTTTTTCGAAATCCTCTAGATGTATATCTGGATTGTCTTGGGATCATCTTCCTCACGAAAATAATGGGAGAATGCAACCTTCCCGCCTTCATGCTTTCTGAAAACCAGGATGTCATGGAGAGTGAACTAAATGTGCTTTAAGATCCCATCACGGGATCGGGAGGTCTGAGTTTATCATGGAAGAATCGCCGATAAAACCCCGAGATACGTCCAGTATGTTCCTCTAAAACCGGAGAGGGAGTATGCGCCTTGTGGTCCTAATTGTTCGGAGAGCCTTTAAAAGAAGTCAATGTCCGGGGTGCCCTGCCGCAAAGTACTATAGAGGTTGATTGAGGTTGATGAAAACTTATGTGTTCATTAATTTTTCGTGACAGCTATGCTCTTCGCTTTATGTTTTACTCGTGTAACTAGTCAGGGGTTTCAGTGAACTCAGAGTGCGCCAGTTTTATCGTGTTTATGCTGGACTTGCGCATCATGTATGTTTAAGTAGTGATTAAATGAAGTATTTCATATTCCGAACTCGTTCTTTCGCTTCTTTAACTCTTTTATACTATGTTTTATTACCCCACCTTCTTTCATCATTTTATGTAAGCAACTTAATGAGGGAAATCCTATTGCGTGTATGGGGCAGGTATTGGCGCATGTCACGCACCCTGCTTTACATTCGATTGGCTCTATCACAATCGATTTGTTGGTCTCATAGTCAAAGCTGAATACCTTTGGGCCGCATCCAAGCACACATATCCCGCACCCTATGCATAGGTCGGGCTCGATCGTTGGATGCCAGCTTATGGCTTCACGTGGAAGCCCATGCCAGTCGGGTGGTTTCATTGCACGTGGAGGGTTAATATAAATATATTTAAGTATTTAATTAAACAGTTATTCTCGATGAATTTGGTCGTAAAAATAGAGGTAATAGGAGTCTCGCCTGGCTGTGTTAACTGTAAAAGGGCTGAGGATAATGCCCGTAAGGTAGCTGAAAAACTGAAGAAAGAAGGGATCGAGGTCACTGTTGAAAAAGTCGATATCATGTCGCCCGGTTTAATCGATAAATACGGTCTCCTGATGTCGCCTTCAATGGCTGTCAACGGTGTCTTGCGTGTTAACGGCAAGGTTCCGTACGAGGGCGTGGTTGAACGGTTCGTTAAAGAGGCGCTTACTCGTGAAAGACAACTAGGATAGTTTGACTAGACGTTGATTACATCGATGGGGTGTTGTATGACGGATATCGACTCTAAATCTAAACCCTGTATCTGCGCGGCACACTTCAGATACTGGATGAGTGCAGTGAAACCTAAATCAAGTCTAATCAAGATCACGTGCAGGTCTTGCGGTAAAGAGTTCCTGAGTAACGTCCCTACAGAACTCTGTTTCGGGTGTTCGAAGCAGTAGATGCATGAGTGGCTCTAGCCAAGGTCTATGCTCCATGATAGTTCAATGGGGGCGATGATCTTCTTAATCACATTAGGATCGACACATGGACACTTGTCGTGGCTCATTTCGCCGGAAATAATCTTTGCAACATAGTTGAAGCAGCTTTCCTCACCACATTCTTTGCAGTTGGTCTTTGGAAATAATTCGTATAGTGTCATCGGGGTTAGTTTTCGTTTCTTCTCAATTATTGAATCTAGCTTTGTTTTGTGTGATAGGTTATACTTTATTGCTTTGTTGATCAGCTCGATTATTTTTTCGTTTATATAGTTAACCTCGTCTCTGTCTTTAACGTAGGTGACTGCTAGGTCTCCCTTTTCTCCCATTATGATGTTGTGTTGTTGTGTGGAAAAGCCGAGTGTTAACGGGTTCTTTGTTAGTCGTGAGTTTGGCAGTGATAGGAAAAGTGTCGGAAAGACGTCGCTCAGGTCTCTGGTTATCTTAGCCATGTACTTTATTCTATCAGGGTCCGCTATGCAGGGGGAGGTGTCGATGTCTGTTATGCTTATGTTTTCCAGAAGAATCCCTTTCAGGAGAAGGTCACCGGTGAAAGATGGTCTCTTTCCAGTCATCGATTAAAACACACCAATCCATTACAATATTCAAATAATTGTATATAGGGTTTGTGTGGACGTTCAACCACATATAACGCATGATGTGAATATTTAAATATAAGAATACTTATGTGTCTGTGTCCGCGCAGCCCGAACAAGCAGGAAGCGGAAAACCAAAACACGTGAAGGAACAATGAGCCTCGTTAACGAAATGGTCATATCCGGAGTAGACACCTTCGTGGACTACCTGACCGCCCACGTGCTCCTCTGCCTCATACCCGCCTTCTTCCTCAGCGGCGCGTTCAACGCTCTCATACCCAGCCAAACAATATTCCAGTACATGGGAGACGGCGGGAGCGCCGTCAAGAAAGGCATCGCGTACATCTTCGCTTCAACCAGCGGTTTGATAATCGAGGTATGCTCATGCACCATCCTGCCCCTCTTCGCAGGCGTATGGAAGAAGGGAGCCGGGTTCGGCCCCGCAATCACCTTCCTTTTCGCAGGACCCGGAATAACCCTATTGTCGACCCCCTTAACGGCCGCGGTGCTGGGCTCCGAGTTCGCTATGATTAAGCTCGTTCTAAGCATAGTGTTGGCCATAGCAATAGGGGTGGCTATGGAACTCCACTTCAAGGAGGCCGCCTCCTTGGATGAGAGAGGCGGGATAGTTACTGTCGACACCGACAAGGGAACGAGAAAAACCTCTGAATCAATGGTGTTCTTCACGGCTCTGACCCTCATAATGATAGCAGGAACAGCTCCGCTGGACCTTACCTTGAAAGTCACCTTGGTGGGGGTGTTCTCTGTACTGACGGTCTTCTTTGCGGTTAAATACTATGAGCGAGACGAGATCCAGGCTTGGATGCATGAGACATACAATTTAATGAAGATGATATTCCCCCTGTTGCTGCTGGGCGTATTCGTCTCCGGGGTCATCAAGCCCCTGATCCCGCCGGAGCTGGTCGCAGGTCTAGCTGGTCAGAATACGCTGTTGGCTAACCTTATAGCCGCCCTCTTCGGGACGGTGGCCTACTTCCCCACCCTCGTGGAGGTACCC
>CALGBN010000518.1 GCA_937877765.1 Candidatus Bathyarchaeota archaeon
CGGAGATGTGTATAAGAGACAGGACTAGACTTGTGCTATCACAGCCAAACCATTTGATGCCATAGACTTTAGGGAAATCAGGTGCCTGAGTTACCATAGTTACTGAGCCACCTGTGGCTACGAGGATTACTCCTACGTGTTCCTGACCATATTGCTCAATTCCATCAGCTGCGATATTATCAGCGGTTTGTAGATAGTTGCTGAACTCAGTAGACTCGACAGCATAGCGAATTCTCTCAAGGATTACTCCGCCACGGTCCTGATACTCGGTCTCAAATATGTTGTAGACTCCGTCTCCATAAGCGTCCGCGGTTTGGATCAATATTACGGCTTCTATACCGTAGCTTGTTAACATCTCCGCCATTGCGGGGGCTTGAAGTGTGTCAATTGGACATAACCTGAATAGGTTATCGTCTGCTATAGCCAGTAGCGGGCTCGTGCTTGATGGGCTGAATAGAAGCATATCGTTCTGGTTGACATAACTCAATGATGCCTGAGCCATGCTGCTCCACCTACCTCCAATTAAGAGATTTATGTCCATGGATTTGAAGCCCTGAACTTTTTCAAGGTGAGTAGCTGCCTGACCGCTTGCTTCGTCTACTAGTGCCTGAAAGGAAACATCATAGCCAAGCTGCTCAGCTAGGGTGTTAAGGTCTTCCATGATGATTTGCTCTGCGAGAGGTACACCAGTCTCAAGTTCAGCGGTTGTTCCATAGATATCACCATATCTTACGGTGACACCTTCTAGGGGAGCCTGAGTTACGGTAATTGTCTGGACTCCGTCTCCGTCTGGATCAACTGCGTTTTTTGGAGCCATTGTATAGCCTACTCCTGCTCCGACGATTATTCCTACGATGAGGACTATTGCGATTAGTTGTTTTTGTTCCATTTGATTCCCTTCTGAATCGTGATTTCGGCAACTTCATCGCATATATAGTTTTTATATTTACACATCATATTATTATTAGTGTTTATATTATACACAATGTAATTACTTTGTTAGTTAAATAAATATTATTCAAATCTAGGTTATGGGGAATAATCTCCAAAAAGATCCTCTAAAAGTGATTAGATCAACCATAAAACCCCCACTTTTCTTATAATTATACAACCGATATTTATGTTGTGAAGCGTTTCACTGTGGCTGGGCATATAACCATTGATGAGGTTATTACGAATACTGAGTCGTATCATCAGCTTGGAGGACCTCCATGTTTTGCAGCTAGTCTAGGTAAGACCCTTGGATTTGATGTGGAGATTATTACACGAATTGGTGAGGACCTCCCAGATAAATATGAACCAGCGTTAGAGATGCTTGGGATAAGTACAAGGAGAAGCGCCGGTTATCAAAACACCCGTTTTGTACTTGACTACCGTTACAATCCAAGGAG
>CALGBN010000519.1 GCA_937877765.1 Candidatus Bathyarchaeota archaeon
GGAAGCCCCGGAGCAGTACCTCGACCGGTCGCCGCTGACGTACATCAAGGACGTCGAGACGCCGCTGCTCATAATTCACTCCGAGAACGACTACCGGTGCCCCATGCCCGAGGGAGAGAAGCTCTTCGTTGCCCTGAAGAGGCTCAAGAAGGAGGTCGAGTTCATCAGGTTCTATGACGAGCCCCATGGGCTCAGCCGCATGGGTAAACCAAGCCACCGCATAGCTAGACTGAGACACATACTCAGGTGGTTCGAAGAGTACCTCTAACACCCCTTTTAATTAATGATTAGAGTTTTAGGCTTCTGACAGCGTTCTCCGAGCAGCCTCTCCTGGACCCGTGTTAGCTCATCCCACAGTAACGGTTTTTCGGCTTCACGTTTCGGCTTTGAGGGGGGTTAGGTTACCATGAGTGTGATGGTGTTCTTGATGCCGGGGGTGCCTCTTATCTTCCTTATTATGGTCTCGCTGAGCTCCTGTCTGTCGGCGTACTCGATCTTGACTATGAGGTCGTAGATGCCGTAGACCGTGTAGGTCTCCTTGATCTGGGGCAGCGCCTCCAAGGAGTTGGTTACCCTTTCTTCGGATCCTAGCTCGGTGCTTATCATCACGTATGCGGAGGGCATTGGGGTATCGACCTGTGGGACGGTGTTAATTATTTGTTTTGGGTAACGAAACCTGCCTATGGGGTTTATGAAAAATGGGGGTATTTGCTTGGTTCTTCGAGTATGGCCTTGATGGTGTCTACGATGGTTTCTGCGTCTTGGTCGTCGAGGTACTGGGGGTTTATCTTGAGCTTGTGTCTGGGGTCTTTGAGGAGGAAGCCGGGCCGTAGCCTTTTTTCGAACTGGAGGTGGTCATTTTGGACGCGGAGGGGTCTCATCGACGCTGGGGGGCTGCTCTGCGGCGGCGTCCACAAGAAGCATGTTTATTTATTTTTTTGGGTTACTCTGGTTTAATGGTAGAGTCTCCTCCGGAAGGGTACGTCGAAAAAGCTGTCGTCGACTTGACCAGTGAGCAGGGAATGAAGCTTGCGGCGGTTCTGCTCGGGCTGGCTCTCATCGTCGCTGTGCCGGTTGCCATGGCGTGGTACGTGGATGTTGTACGTCCAGGCGCCCTTGACCTGGGTTTAACGAAGGATCAGGAGGGTAGTATCATTATTGGCTTTGACTTGGGGGCTATGCTGAGTTACTTAGCCGTGTTGGTTTTGGTGCTGGTTTTCCATGAGCTCGTTCATGGGGTCGTCTTCTGGCGTGTGTCCGGTGAGGCGCCCACTGTGGGCCTGAAGGGGGTGTTCGTCTACGTTTCTGCGCCTCCCAGTGTCTTCTTTCAACGTGACAGGTATCTGTGGGTGGGGGCGGCTCCCATGGTCTTGCTTACCCTGGTGGGGGTCTTGCTTGTCCTGTTGCTGCCTGCCTCGTTGATGCTCCTTGACGTGTTGTTTGTTGCCCTCAACGCCGCGGGGTCGGCTGGGGACCTGGTGATGATTTTGATGCTTCTTCGTTATCCGTCCAGCTCCCTCATCCGGGACCTTGACTCAGGTATGGTGATCTACGGGTTGGGTGCTCCTTGATGGATGAGGACAGAGATGGGACTCCGTCTGGTTAAGATCCTTATGATGGCACACGGTACGGCGTGATGATGGCGACGGAACTAGTCTGCTACTAAGACGACTACGAGGCCCAGAAAAACGTAATCAATGTTCACCATGTGAAACAACTCGTGGACTGAATAACCCTTTGCGGTGGACGTCAAGGTTGTCTTCATCTTCCTAATTCTAATCAATTTCAGTCCATTAAAATAAAAACTGATTCAAGTGAGCATAGAAAGTGGTGCTTATTGAGTCGATGCTCGTGGAAATAATATTTTAGACCCTTATTTGGGCCGGTGTCGCAGTTTCCCAGTAGTGTTCATAGATTTCTCTACCCCATTTATGGGCTACTGGATCAGTCGATTTAAAGGCAATGTAGTCGTGTTTGCCTTCCAGAGTGATGAAGCTGAGGCTTGATACCTGTTTCTCTGACATGAAAAGACACAAATCGATCCTCTCTGGCTCACGTTGCTGCAACTTTCCAGTGGTGTTATATTCGAATAGCGCCTTGATGAGTTCGTCGCTTAGATGCTTCTTCACGTCCTCAGCTAGCTGCCAGCCTTTCGGTCTCATCACGTGCACTTGGACTCCTCGTTGTAACGCATCCTTTATGGGTTCATAGAGGTTCATCATCATTTGATCCATAATCATCCAAATATATTCCTCGGCTTCCTTGATCATCCTCTCATTGTCAAACATGGTTATCATGACGTCGTTGGTGAACTCACTGTTTTCGAGGTCCCCTAGACGTAACGTGTACTCCTCAGGGATCACTGACAAAGTGTGGGACATGAAGTAGTCGCTGTGAGCTGAAAGGAACCTGTAACCCGGCACCCACCTGAGGGCCTGTTCCCCGACGGACGTGAGCTGGTAGTCGCCGGCAACGTTTTTCATGACGAGTTTCGCTTTCTGCAGCCTTGATACATGCCTGTAGACCTCCTGTGTAGTTGCGTCCAGCGTCTTGGATAGACTGGTCAGTTTCACGCCGCCTTCCCTCTAAAACGTTAACATTATCTTCATTCGGTCCTCGTGGCTGAGTTCAAAGAATACGTTACAGAGGTCTTCCACACGCTCTATATGTTCATCATGGGTCTTAAAATTAATCATGGGCGTATATTTTATCTTTCAGTCTGAAACAGTGTTTATCCTAACCTTTGCATGTGTAAGCCTCGAATAAAGATGAAAGAACAAAGCTGGTCTGGAGTTTCCGGAACTGGCCTCGCCATCGGCGCAGCAATAGGAATGATGTTTGGTCTAATGCTGAACAACCTTGTTTGGGGTCTGATAATGGGAGCTCTGATCGGGTTGGTCTCCGGTTCGATCTTTGAGTTTGGTAGCCGAAAGGTGTCGAGTTGTATCGAGGATGAAGGAGTGAATGAGCAATGTTGAATATGGCAGTAAATCTTGATTCGGTATCGAAGAGATTCGGCGAAATTAGAGCAGTAAACGCTCTAAGCCTCGAAATAGCTGAAGGAACCGTATACGGGCTCCTGGGCCCCAACGGCTCAGGTAAATCAACAACCATGAAGCTGATCATGGGGCTACTGAAGCCTGACTCAGGTCGGATAACGGTTTGTGGCATGGACCCGCAGAAGGAGCCGTTAAACGTCAAGAGAGTCATCGGGTATGTGCCGGAGACGCCTCGACTATACGAGTTCCTGACTGGCATGGAGTACCTGGACTTCATCGCCGCCATCCACGGAATCCCGACCGAACAATACATGCCAAAAGTAAACAGGTTCCTGAAAGCGTTCGAGCTGTCAGGCCATGAGAACAAGATGATAGGCGGGTACAGTAATGGCATGAAACAGAAAACCGCCATCATAGGAGCCCTCCTCGGAGACCCGGAGCTGCTAGTGCTGGATGAGCCTCTGGGCGGACTTGACTCCAAGTCCGCGAGAATAATGAAGGACTTGCTACATACTATAGCTGAGGAAGGCGTGACAACTATCTTCAGCACCCACGTCCTCGAGATAGCTGAGGCCATCTGCGATAAGATATGTATCCTCTACAAGGGGAACCTGCTGACAGAGGGCACCGCTGAGGAGCTGAAGAGGCTTTCAGATACACCTGACTCGACACTGGAGGAAGCCTTCCTGAAACTAACTAACAGCAGTGACGTACGGGAGATCGTTGAGGCATTAGTGTACTAGGAGCGGGTTTGATGAGCTTTAAGAAGGCGCTGCGGATCGCTGACGTTCTCGTACTCGCATCCATACGAGCTAAAAGAGGCGTGAAACTCGACAAGGATGGAACCGCCAAGAAGGATCAGAGAAACGAAAAAGTGTTTCTGCTTGGGCTTCCCGTCGTGTCAGCCTTCATATATTTACTTCTCTGGAAAGGAAACACCCCCGTTGAGGTCGTCACTTCTCTGCTGAGCCAATCGCTGGTATTCCTTCCCTCCTTCTCACTGCTGCTCATGGTGATGAATGGCTTGATGTTTGAAGTCAGTTTGTCAAGTTTTTCTACGTCAACAGACATCATCAACTGGCTTCCCATCAGAGCAAAGGAATACGTGATCGGCTCCACGATAAGCGCAGTATATTTCACCCTTCCCTTCCTGATGATAATCTACGGGGCGTCGTTGGGAGCAGCAATCTACGCGGGGATGATCAACGTATGGCTTCTAACGTTCACATTGAGTCTGCTTGGGCTACTTATTGGTGGCTTCGCTATCGAGATCGTCAGGGCTGCCTTGAATGAGGCTTCCTCGGTCATCAGTAAACGAGCCGGAAAATATGGTCAACTGGCTCAACTCGTAAGTACAGTGGTGATTATTGCCCTGTTCTCGATGGTATTTAACTATCAGGTTCTCTTAAAAGTGATGACCTGGTTCAACATCACGGTGGAGCAGGCCTGGTTCGTGCCATTGCTATGGCCAAGCCTAGCAGTGATCGATATACTAAGCTCAGAGTTCACCGGGGGTGCCCTGTATTTCGGAGGGAGCTTCATCATGATGGTGGCTTTCTTTGTCCTAGGCGTAAAGGCGAGGACGAAGTACTGGGTTCCAGCCCCACTCACCGTTACCCTGGCGCCGACAAGACAGTATTCAAACAGAAACGGCGTTTGGTCCCTATTCGGGTTCAGCTTAGCCGAACAGGCCATCATCAGCAAGGACTTTAAAGCCCTCTTTAGAAGACGGGAGATGGCTACCTTTCTCGCAATCCCATTGATGTTAGGGGCTGTAACCTTCATAAACAATGATGTCTCGTCTCTGTGGGATACGAGTATTCCCATCTTCGAGAGGTTGGGTTTCTTCCTGCTTCCCGGTATGGCGTTGTTCATACTGTCTTTTTACCTTGCTTTAGTCAGCGTAGGTCAAGAAGGCTCAGCTTTCATGAATCTCCGGGTGGGCCCCATCGCGTCTTCAAGCATCGTTAAAGCTAAGGCGTTTGTGGGTTTCGTTCCCTCCGCGGTCATACTGGCGGGTATACTCTCTGTTGTGGGTTACGTTGTGAAGCCGAGTCTACAGGGGATGATGACGATAGTGATAGTCTCTTTCGCAACCATCATCGAGGCGTCTCTGCTTGGCATGGTATTTGCGACAAGATATCCGGACTTCACTGAGGTCCCGCGGGCCAAGTTCATCTCCTCAGAGGCTACCTTACTAGGATTAAAATGCAGGAACACCGCGGGTACAAGCAGATAGGTGGGGTAACGGTATCGATCACAACGCATATTCAGAAGCAGGTAAAGGGGGTGTATCCTAGAAAAAGGGATCCTTGTTACAGTCAAATCAATATAAGAAAAAGATTTGTCTACCCATGCGTCACCACAACTTACCAATCACAGCCTGTATTCTCGTAACTATCCTGCTAACCTTAAACATCCCATCGGCTAGAGCAGACAATCCATCCCTTGAAGAAGGCCCATGCTACGTCATCGCAGATACCGGGGATGTATTTGGGAAGGTCGAGAACGACGGCTCGATAACATGGATGGGATCTATACCCAGCGGATACGGTGGAGGTGAAAACCTGGCCATAGACCCCTCGACAGGATATGTGTATAACATTGCAGGAGAACCGTCAGGTACCTACGTGAAGACCCCGTTGATCATTATAGACCCCGAGACCGTGGCCATCACCGTGGTAAACGATGATACCACCCTCTGGGATGTCGACGCCTTGGCGTTCAACCCCCACGATGGACTTTTGTACGCTGTGAATAAGTACGAGAAATTTAACAATGAACCGGGGATACTACAGCTTGTAGATAAGACTACAGGCGTGGCAACTAAGCTTATAGATCTATATTTTGACGGGGTTGCACCTGTTACGGGTGTTGACCCTCACATAGACGGGATATCGTTTGATCCCAAGAACGGTGATCTATACGGCATCTACAGTGGTTGGGGAGGTCCAAGCCACCTTGTGACTATTGACATGACAACTGGCTTGATTTCAGTAGTAGGGGATACGGGCGCTGAGGATATCGAGGATATTTGTTTTAAATGGAATGGAGTGTTGGTCGGGGCTCTTGGGGATCAAGGTTGGATCGAGGGCGGTCCCTTTGAGGGGCTGGTGGTTATCGATAAGGATGTTCCTTCAGCATCAAAGCTTGGAGTAGCATATGGACCCTTTACTAATTATGATGTGGAGTCGTTTGCGTGCACCGTGTTGTATTCGAGTGACGGTGCCATCGTAGGCGGGATGCTTGTACCCGGATATAGCTCAGCGGTGAAAGGCTCTATGGTGTTGTTATTCATACTGAGCGTAATCGGAGCAAGCTATGTGGTAAGATACAGGCTCACGCCCCCAGGAAACCATTAATATTATCTTCACTTCTGCGGCGGCGAGTCGGAGCGTCATCGCTTGAGGCTTGTTGGCCAGGCATCCTCATTGGACTAAGTGAACGCCGCCTTGACCATGAAATCGATCTCGGCGTTTGCGTTAACGAATATGTAACCCCCTTGCGTTGAGGACCTATGGCAAAGTTGATGAAACGCAGTCGATGAAGCCGGGGCTCGTCTGTGCCACGGCCGCCTTGAACTTCTCCTGCACAGGCATCGATCATAGATTGACTTGAATAAAGTGTGGTTAGTGAACACGTGCTTACGCGGCTTTTCACCAGAGATATATTGCTAGACACGTTTCTAGAAGAGTATGGGAGTAAGCATCTTCGGCGTTAAAGGGTTGCCCATGGTGAAGCAGGGCGACGATCTAGCTGAGCTCATCGCAGACGCCCTCAGGCGGCAGGGCGAGTCCCTCCGGGACAAGGACGTACTCGTCGTCACCCAGAAGATAGTCTCCAAGGCCGAGGGGAGGAGGGTTAAGCTGGACGAGGTCAAGCCATCCAGCTTCGCCAAACACATCGGGGAGACCATGGAAAAGGACCCTCGGCTGGCGGAGGTCGTGCTCAGGGAGACCGCCAGGATAATCGGGATGAAGGC
>CALGBN010000520.1 GCA_937877765.1 Candidatus Bathyarchaeota archaeon
GTGCTAGTATGCTTGTGGTTTTTCCTATTCCTGCTGGTCCGACTAGTAAGAGGTGGGGCAGGTTTTTTTCTTCTACAAAGTTTTTGAATCTTGATACAATTTCCTTCTGGTTTGCTATTTCGTCTAGGCTTTGGGGTCTGTATTTTTCTGCCCACATTCCATTGCTCATAATATCACGTTACTCTACATACACCGAGCCCAGCGTTAAAACATTATTCTAATGGGGTAAAGTACGGGGTGATGGGTAAAACTGGGTGTTTTAATTGAAAATATGTTGGGAGATTAGTCTCTTAAACCTTCGACTTCTATCAAGCCGCTTACCATACGATAATACTTCAAGACGTTTTCACCCTTACCTGTAATATCATAGTGGCGTTTTGAGCGTTTTTTACCCGGAATAACAGTCTCTTCCAGTAAGCCTTGCTCGGTGAGGTTTTCAAGAATATCTTTCAGACTCTTCCAACTGAGGTTACAGCTATACATGATCCTAGTCGGCTTTTCCTCACCTGACTTTATGCATTCTAATACCTCAACGGACAACTGAAATTTGGATCTTCTAGCGCTCAATTCGGGCTTTCCTTGTGATATTTGATAAAAAGGATTGTTTAGTTATGTTAGCTATCCGTGATCTAAAACCCGTGTATATAATGGTATGATAGAATAGTGGTATTGATTATGGGAGCGGACTCTTCCAAGCCTTGTAATAGTCCTTAATCTCCTTCATCAGCTTCTCAGGAATCTCCTTCTCAAAGGGGAAAGCCGCCGCCTCTGATACATACCGGGTCATCCAAGTCTCCACAAACTCACCATGCAACGCCAAAGCATCAGGACTCAGATACTCTATAACATCCTCGACGCTATGCATCATAATATCGATACCACTTTTCCGACTAAAACTAGCGCTAGGAACACCAATGGCAGATAATGGCGTACCATCGCTGCTATAGACAGACTCTTTCACATCGAACACTGTTCCCTGCTCTTTACTCAACAGCTTTATTGAGTGGGTTAACATGGGTGGACCCAGAATTGATGCTACGTTAGTGCCGATCATGGCGCCGTGGACATCAAGATTAACCGATAACTTGACCATGTCAAGCTCAGTCTTGGCGTCCTTATCCTTATCCGCCTCCTTAGCCTTCTTATCCTCCTCTTTGAGTTTCTTGGCGTACAGATTACTACCATCAAGCCCCATCTCCTCACTACCCCAAGCAATGAACCGAAGTGTGCGTTTACTGCCCTTCTCTTTAAACACCCTCGCCAACTCCATTGCGATACTGGTTCCTCCAGCATTATCACTAGCACCACGGACGTTTGGAACGGTATCATAGTGTCCGCCAACCAAAACTATCTCATCAGGATGCGTGGACCCCTTTAACTCAGCAATAATAGTCTGAGTCTTCTTCTTACCACGCTCAGCCTCAACAACAATCCGAGCCTTAGATGCTCCCTTCTTGAGCAGCTTTAACCCATCCTCGAAACTGATACGCATAGAAGGATAGTTACCATAGTCCTTGTTTTGAGGATAGTTACCCCAGAAATGTTTGGGCAAGACACGGGGATACGCCTCAATGAAAATGAACCCCAGAGGCTTCAACTTCTTGACTAGGTCAAGGTTCTTTCTCTGTAACCGATTTGTTATGACTATTTTTCCAGTGATCTCCGGTGTAAGGTACTCTTCATCTGTGGTCTCAATGTGGATTAACTCGCCCTCTATTCCCTCTGGTTCAGTTTTCCCTATCATGGATAACCCAGAACATGAAATAGACGCCTTGTAGGGAGCAGTAATCTCCAGTGACTGATTAGTACAGTAACCTGTCTCGATCTCAAACTCCTGAAGCGAGACATCCAAACCAAGACCCTCAAAATACCCTTTGATATACTCAGCTGCCCGTTTATCCTCCGGGCTCCCACCCGGACGAGCACCAATATCAACTGCAAGTTTCTCGATGTGTTTGAACGCTTTGCCTCCATCAAATAACGTTTTCATACCTCAAATGAACCTGAAAGAGTGAAAAAACTTGCTATATGGCGGTCTTTGTGGCTCCACCGTGATGCGTAAGTCTTGGACGCACCTGAACAATCAGGACAGAGTCGGGTCCAAGATTAGATTTATCCGCCCTAATAATAGCCTGACCAGTCTCAAGATGATGCGGCGGAATAGGGGTGCCCTCAACTATCTGCTTCAAGAGGTTACTGCTGATTATGTCAGACTTGTGGAATACCTTGATGTCGCTGCCCTTGATTACCTTGGGGTCAACATCCTCTGGGAAATGGGTGTCCAGCATCAGCCATGTTCCAGCGTGACGCTTCTTCCTAATTAGATAGTTGATATAGTCTGTGAACTCCTTGCTCAAGCCTTTACGTAGATAATCATGCGCCTCGTTGATAACGAACACGAACTGCTCACGCTCTGTACGTGTATCATTAAGTAGACTGCTGATGACCAGCATCATCACGCTGAAAATATCATCAGGCTCCATCATGATCTTACGCAAGTCAAAGATATTCACGCCACCCACCATGAGATTCTTCAAGAAATCCCCGCCACTGAGATAATCCTCAAGAGTCTCAAGCCTCATACTAGCAAACCCTTTCTGATTCGGGTTCAAGTCACTGGTATCAATATAGCGTCTAATCTTGGCGAGACCGAAATCTTCATCGTACTGGGTCTTCTTGATTATCTGGAATATCTTCTTAACATACATGCTACCGCTTTTACGCCCAATACTCAGAACATATGGCCAGTCCTCGGCAGTCAACCTTGAAGGATTAATGGCAATAGGATACGCCTTAGTCCCATAGTCCTCCTCAAAACGTGTTCTCTCATTCTCATAGACAAAGGGATCAATGAATATCCTGAACTTGTTAGCGTCAATAACCCGTCTTGGAGAGACCTCATACTCGTCTTTCAGAGTCTGAACCTCACTGATGTTCAAGTTTGGATCGATAATACTCCAAAACTCGGACCTAGTATCCTCCCGAGGCTTATGGAAAACAATCACGGTAGCCGGTTTCTTCACTTGACTTATCTTTGGGATGGTCTTTGAGAGAAGCATCTCCGTGATCACCCCGATACTGTATCCTTTACCGCTTCCCTGTTTTCCACAGACAAACACGATATGAGGCTCGTTCAAGTCTACAGCCACTCTATCGATCCCGCTTTTACCGATGATACCCCACTGAACAGGCGTATCATCAACACCCAATACGATCTCAGGCTGAATCTCATTAGGTATCAACTCATCCTGTGGAACTGGATCATTGATCACAGGTGGCGTATAGACGGGTTCAGGTACCGGAATAGGTTTTGGCTCAGGCTCAACAACAGGCACAGGATCAGAAGCTGCAATGGATTTCTCTGAGTCAGGATCATAATAGATTATGTATGGCTCGTTTTCGGGTACGCCCTCAACCGTTTGAGCCTCTTGTTCAACCTTGGTCTCTTTTGGGGATAACCATGTAAGTACCGTGGTTCTGATGAGATAGATAATAAATGCAACAGGCAGAGATATCAGGCAGAAGTTTATGATCGCTTGAGCCGGCAGTAAACCCACAAAGGGGTTCCATTGAATTGGATATAATAGGTTAAGATCATTATACAGGAAAGCATCCAAAATTACATGAAACCAGACACCCGAAACCGATGTGATAATGTATTCTTTAATAGAGTAGTCCCTAGGCGCCGTTCGGCCAATACATATCTCGGGCATAAACCCCCGTATAAGATACATGATACCAGCCAACACCACAGCCACAACAGACCCGACAGTCAAACTATGGAATACACCATGCAGTGACCAGTTCGCCAACCCTAAAACCACCGCTAATGGCTCCAAATCCAGTATAATATTCGCTATTAGGAAAGTTGGAATATCCAGCAATGGGTACAGTAGGAGGGCTACCAGGAGCGCCGGCCCTACATGGTAGGGGGTTAACGGCATCTACCCTGCTAGATGCGTCACCATATAATAAATCTCATGAATATGAAAACGGAGTTAGATTACTCCTTTCTCCCTGAGAGCCTTGATCTCAGCGCCAGAATATCCTAACTCTGATAAAACCATGTCAGTATGCTCGCTCAGCTCGGGAGGGGGAGTAGTTAGCTTGGTCTTTGATGTTGCTAGCTTGAATGGTGTGCCTATTTGTTTGATCTTGCCCGCGGATGGGTGATCCATCTCCACAACCATGTCTCTGTGCTGCACCTGTGGGTCACTGAACACCTCATCAAGGGTATAAACCGGGGCACATGGGAATCCTTTCTCCCGTAGTTTCTCTAGCCAATAGTCTCGTGGCTTCTCCATGAGGGCATTCTCCAGTATGGGAATGAGTATTTTCCTATGGGCTACTCGGTCATCGTTAGTAAGGTAATCAGGGTCAACTACAAGATCGGGTTTACCGATGGTCTCACAGAGCATTTTGTAGAGTCGGTCATTGCCTGCTGCAATCAGGATATACTTGTCGTCACCAGTCTTGAAGCTTTGATAAGGCACTATACTAGGATGCGCTGCACCCATGCGTTCAGGCACATTACCAGTCGCGAAATAATTCCCAGCCATATACGTCATCCAAGTAACCCCCGCATCAAGCATGGAGAGATCAATATACTGTCCTACACCTGTCTGGTCACGCACATGTAATGCAGCAAGTATACTGATAACAGCGTGAAGCCCAGCGTTAATATCCTCCACAGCCACCCCCACACGCATGGGAGAACCACCCTTTTCTCCAGTGATCCCCATCAATCCACTCATTCCTTGAATAATCAAGTCGTACCCCGGCCACATGGCATATGGTCCGGTCTGGCCAAAACTGGAAATACTGCAGTAGATTATCTTAGGGTTGATCTTCTTCAGCGTCTCATAGTCTACGCCGAGGCGTTTAGTGACCCCGGGTCTGAAGTTCTCCACCACTATATCGCATTTCTCTGCGAGCTTATGAGCTATCTCAACAGCTTCGGGTTCTTTCATGTTTAGGGTGATGCTCTTCTTGCCACGATTCAGACTCAAAAAGTAGCTACTTACATCGTTGATGAATGGAGGATAGGCTCTTGTATCGTCGCCTCTTCCGGGCATCTCTACCTTGATAACCTCTGCGCCTAGGTCGCTGAGGTTCATTGAGCAGAAAGGCCCAGCCAGTACGCGGGATAAATCTAATACTCTTAACCCCTTTAAAGGAGGCTCGTTTGGATTAAATG
>CALGBN010000521.1 GCA_937877765.1 Candidatus Bathyarchaeota archaeon
GATGCAGTCATAGTCTAGTTCCTCTGGTTTGAATGGGAAATCATTTGCCGCGATGTGTGCCGGCATATGGGTTAATTCGATGCCGTGTTTGTCCATGGCTTTGTTGAACCATTCGAGTCCTGTCTCGTAGACTCCGCTTACGAAATGGTTGAATCCCTTGTAGTGGGTACTGATGCTTACCCAGCTCTCACCCACAAGTAATACCTTAGTCATGGAGTAGTATGGGTATCTTTTTGTTAATGGGTTCTTCGATTAGCCAACGCTGATGTGGATGACGCCCCATACTTCAAGGTTTGGTAGTGTCACCGTTAATGTATCTCCCTCTAATTGGTGTTCCATTATTTCCGGCGTGGTTTCAGGTGTGTAATATGTTACTGTTAGGGTCTCATCTGTCATACTGGTTGGTATCATTATGTTTAGAGTCTTGTCTTTTGTGGGTTTTACTGTGTCCTGCATCCAGTCGTATCGGTTGTTTACTATATGGACTACTACTTCTGAGGTGGTGCTGTACATGGTTTTGCTTATGGTTCCCTCTGTCATTCCAGTGATGGGTGATGTTACGCCTGTTTGTTCGACCATTCCTATGAAATCTAATAGTATTGGATAGTCAGGGGTATCGATGTATTGAGTTCCTTTGACTTGGTCTATTGTGATGAGTCTGCCTGATCCTATGGTAGCATCCTCCTCTCTTAGATATCCGAGCAGGCTGTTGATGGTTGGGTCTATCCCTCTCTGGTTCTGAATTGTGTTTATGTTGGACATTGATGTGAATACCAATAGGGTTCCTCCTTGGTTCACATAGTCTATCATTATCTGGGCATGTGTGGGTGTTACATCAGTTAACTCAGGTACGACCACTAAATCGTATCCAGTGATTTGATCTAGGCTTAAGGGGTATTCGGGTGCGGGATACTTGTTTACTTCTCCCCAGATATCATATTCTTCTGCTCCGAAGACTACATCATACTGATACCCTGCGTCTGCAAGTAGACTGCATGTGCCGTAGTATGCTTTTGACTGGTAAGCATCTAGGTTTTCCCAAAGGTGCAGAACGCAGACGTTGTTTGTGTCTGAGTCTATCTGGAATAACTCTGGGTAGGTTGTGGGCATCCTGTAGTATGGCTCCAATGCGTCTAAGTCTACTTGTAATCCGTGCCCTCCTTCTTCCAGATACATGCAACCCCCTGCGGCGGTGATGTCTGCTATCATGAGCTTGTATAGGGTTCTGGTTTCTTCTCTGCCTTTTTCAAGGATCATTGATCGAGTCTCCATTGATGTTAGTACACTGGGTCTCAATCCGAGTCCTAGAGCGAGTTTGACGGGGGCTGTTGCCCTTGTCTTAGGGTAGAAGCTTTCAAACTTGTTGAATGTGCATTCCATGTCTAGGAAATCCACTAGGTCTGTTATTATGAGGGATTCTGGGCTGGATAGGTCGTTGACGTTGATCGTGAAAGGCATCTCTTTACCTTGGTCTTCAGCGTATTGTTTTGCCTCGGTTATGATGTATTCTGCTGCTTCACGGTTCTTTATTCGTAGGAATCGTTGATAGTGCTCATAGAGGGGTATGCTCTGCTGTATATCCCAGTCCCTCCAATCATCATAGGTTAATTCTGTCCAAGCCGCTGGGAGGGCGTTTCTTACTTCCTTCGCGTAGTCTAAATCATCCCATGATGCTAGTCCAAACTGGCTCTTGTACGTGTTTTTCTCGTTCTCTGCGAGTGCTTCGTCCAAGTATAGTTTGAACTGGGTCATGGTGTATTCGCTGAAGTCTGGCTCCAGTACTGCGCTGTAGCAGAGTTCATCCACCAGATAGCCGTCTACTCCCGCTTCTATGTTGTGTTTAATTCCTTCGAGTAGGTATTCTTGCCAGTCTGGGTGGATCAATGTGTGGACATACCAGACTGATTCTTCTCCTATGGTGCCTGAGAGTCCGTAGTTGCTGGTCCATTTGTTGCCGTATGGGTCTAGGCATACTGATGCATCATGTTCCGGTGGATCGGGGCCCATCTTCCATGTAGTGATCATGCTATCACAACCCACCACATAGATACCCATTTCATGCATGAGGGCGATGTATTCGGGCCATTCGTCGTTGTTGATGGGTTTCCACATATAGTCGAACCAGCTCATCACTGAGACATCCATCTGGTCGATTATCTCTAGATAGCGTTCCTTGGTGTATTCTCCTGTTGGGTAAGGGGCTCCTGTGACCATTACTGTGGCTAGGTT
>CALGBN010000522.1 GCA_937877765.1 Candidatus Bathyarchaeota archaeon
GACATATCTTTCCTACTCGACAAGCTACCCGAGAAACGTCAGATCAGTCTATGGAGCGCTACCTTTGATGAACGCACCATGAACCTGAGCAAGCGGTTCATGCCCGAGTACGTTGAGGTGAACATGAGCCGAGACGAGATCGGAAACATTGACATCACCCAGTACTATATGGTGATGGCTCATCACGAGAAACAGGAAAACCTCAAAGAAGTGCTGGAGTACTTCAAAGTAGACAGGGGCATCATATTCTGCCGCACAAAACACACAGTAGACAGACTAGCAACATACCTCAAACGCAACAATATTCCAGCGCAGCCAATCCACGGCGATTATAGTCAGAACCGAAGACAGAACGTGCTGGACAGCTTCCGTGAGGACAGCTTTGACCTCATGATAGCAACAGAGGTAGCCGCAAGAGGCTTGGACATCGATGATGTTCCCTATATCATAAACTATGATATTCCTGATGACCCTCACATGTACTTCCACAGAATCGGAAGAACAGCACGAGCAGGTAAGAAGGGTACTGCAATCACGTTTGTGTTGCCTGATCAGGAGCTTGAGCTTGAAAGGATACTTGCTATCACCAAGACCGAGATCCAGAAGTGGAGTCCGCCACCCAGTTTCTTGTTCTAATTTTTAAATACACATCCCCTTTTTACAGTCCTATGAGTCAATACTTCGTAAACCAACTCACATCTGAAGAGATCAACGAGAAGATCAGAGGTTATAGTTCTTGGATCGAGATAGACCTAGACGCCATTACACATAACCTAGAACAAGTACGAGAACGCACAGAAAACAGACCAGTTATTCCATGCGTCAAATCCAATGCATATGGACATGGGGTTGTACCCGTTGTCGCCCATATGATGGAGCAAGGAGTCGAGATGGTGCTCGTAGCCAAGCTCTATGAGGCTATGCAGCTCAGAGACGCGGGGCTAGACGTAGGAATAGTATCAATCGACCCATTATTCAGCGACACAGACTATGCGAAAGTTGTTGAACAAGACATCACACAGACCATCTATCAGCCTGAACCAGCGAGGAGACTTAACGCGGCAGCCGAGAAAGCAGGTAAAGTGACCCCTGTTTGGGTTAAGGTGGATACTGGGTTAGGTAGGGTTGGTGTCGGGTGGAGTGAGGCAGTTGATTTTATCAAGAAAATCGATGATTATCCACATCTTGGACTCACTGGTATCTTCAGCACCATGAGTGAGGCTGATGAGCTTGACAGAAAACAGGTTCAACGCATACTAGACATCGAAAAAGAATGCAAAAAACAAGGCATTGATGTGGGCGTAAAGAGCATCGCCAGCAGCAACGCTGTTTTCCACAAACCCTACACGTATTTGGATGCTACTCGACCCGGTTTGATGCTAATGGGATTCTACCCCGAGGACGATGATACAGGTCAAGGTATAGAACTGAAACAGAGCCTATGCTGGAAAGCCAGAATAGAGCACGTAAAGTGGATTGAGGAAGGCGAGGCACTCACCTATAGCAGACGATTTGTGGCACCCAAACGCATGAAAGTGGGCACAGTACATATCGGGTACTATGATGGTTTCCCCCGGGGCTTAACCAAGAAGGGCAAGGTCAGGGTTGGAGACCAGATCAAAGACGTGCTGGGTACGGTATCTGTGAATCATTTCCTTGTTGATCTCACGGACACTGATCATGAGATCGGTGATGTTGTTGAGGCGATCAGCCGTGAAGGCGAGAATAATGCCTTGAATGTGGCGAATCTTGCTGGTATTATGACGTATAGTCTTGGTAATGGTTTGCATATGCTGCTCCCAAGGGTGTATTATCGTAACGGGAAGTCTGTGGCTTTGACGAGTCCACGCCTCGTGGAATAAGGTTATTCCCCGTGAACATCATCCTTTAAATTATAGTTCTAGAGAATACATGGAGAGCTGGGGTAGCATAGCTTGGCTAATGCGCTGGACTCATGATCCAGAGGTTAAAGGCACCAGTGCCGTAGCCGGATAAAGAGCGTGGGTTCAAATCCCATCCCCAGCACCTTCTTATAAAAACTAAAAGTGCAGTGGGGGTAAAATCTTCTATACACTACCTTTTTACAGATACAAGTCATGTGCGCGAGACGTCATGATAATCCTCAATTTTATGTGAGGACATAAACAGATAGATATTCTCCATTCCGTATTTTCATATTAGAATGTTCAAAGTATGTTTTATTGCCCATGCAAGAGATGCGGATCCAAGCAAACATAGATCAATCATTGAAACCGACACTTACAAGCTCCACTCTGTAGTGGTAAGGAATCAGGGTGAGGCTGTCGACGTAACGAGAATCCTAGTCGAGGAGGAAGGAGTTCAATCTATCTTGCTGTGCCCTGGGTTCACTCATCGAAATGTGGCAGAGATACAGGAATCGGTAAAAGGAAAAGCTGGCGTATTCGTTGCTAGGGGTGATGGGCCTAGTAGCGGTATCACGAGGAAAGCACGAACAGGCAGATAAACGATATTCTACTCCACCACTCAATTCTTGCCTATGCTACCCTCTCTGATAGATACTAATTGCATTCTTCCAATACAGCTTTCTAAGAACATACATGAGCACGGTAACTGGGATTGGTGTCATTGTCTCAATTCTCTATTACACAAATGTACTCAGAAACTCAAACAGAACACAACAACTAGAGCGCGCGCAAATTAATAATGGCCTAGAGTTCCCTCCCGTTTTGCCCTGAGAACGCCCCACTGAAATATCTTGTAACCTACTGGAAACAACACCACCGCAAATACCAACCCTTTCAAGTACTGAATCAAAATCACTGGATCAAACAAGTTAGGATTCGTAAGCATCGAAAGCATACAAAGATGGTAAACCCAGGTCTGAGGAAGGAACCAAGAAACCGTAGAAACCCCTGGGAAGAAGATAGTGTCAAGATAAACCACAGGGAAAGCTATACCTGAAAAAAGGTTCTGAAAAATGTTGATAGCCCAAGTAATAGGGGCCGTCGACTTTGTTACTATTCTCAATCCTGATGAAACCATAGCGAGCCCCATGAGAATAGCCGCTGAGATTGTGAATGCCAGGATTGTTGCAGTAAAGTTCACGTTAAGTTTGGCCCCAAATACGAGAATCCCAATCACCAAATAGGGGACGAAGGTGATAATCGAGAACAAATAGTTAAGTAACCTCAAGTTATGCAAATTGTTTAATGATGGATTTTTCTCATAACTCCAATTTAGTTTGAATCATATTCCGGAGAGGTATCGCGTTTAATGGTCCATTAGACAGGTTTGCAGAAATGGGCTCATGGCAAAAGTAGTAACCACCATAGAAGAAACAATATCAATTATCGGGGAAGCACTTTTTTCAAGTTATAACAATACCAGACGAAATCCATGTCTATACAAGAAACGCAAATAACCACCAAGTGCGGGGGGTGGGGTTCAACCCTACCCCCACACCATTAACTAAACTCACCGTTTCAGAACGGGTTTTGAAAAATTAGATTAAAAAATAACTTGTATCGTATAATAAATTCATTAAATCGCCTTTTGTATAAGCAGAATAGAAACCGATAGCATAACTAAGGCAAAAGGGAAGATATACCAAATACCGGACATATCGATAATTCTTGCTGAGATTAACGGTGAAAACGCACTCATCAAACTAGAAGAAAAGAAATACAAGGTATAGCCTAAACTCCTTCGGTTTTGTGATGTGAATTTAGCCACTAAAGACATCACTGGGGCAACGGACCCAGAGTTGAATAGACTGTACAAAATAAAGAAAAACGCCAACGCACTTACTGAAGGAGATACCGAGAACGCTAAGAGAGAAAGGATTCCGCCTATCCAGGTCAAAGTAATCCATCGCTTTTCCCCGATTTTATCGCTTAATATACCCCCTAAAGCAACACCTATGATACCTACACCGCTGCCAATTCCATAGAAAATGCTTGAAATTGAAGTGGATAATCCTTTTTCAGCTGTAAGATACGTAGTCATAAACGTGGAAACTCCCTGAAGCCCAATAGATCTGAAACCAAGCGCAGCTAGGGTTAAAATAAAACCCAGAGTGCGGAAGGCAGATAGTTTACTGGATTGACTTTTTTCTACATCTATTTCATCGGTCGTCTCTTGTTGAGGAGAAGGCATTTTCATTGAAGCTATGGGGAAGATAGAGAATAATACAGGCACAGCCAGAATGAGATACGCTAGACGCCAGGCATAGTATTGCATCAAGAGACCAAGAAAAATAGGTCCAAAAGCAATGCCGATGGATACAATTGAGACATGAAACCCAACGGTTTTTCCACGGTCTAGTTTGCAGTTATCACAGGATTCGCTGATTATGCTTAGTGCAGGTGGACAAAATAATCTACTCGCAAAGTATAGGAGGGATAAATCGACGACTAACATTAGGTAAGTATTCACTCTACTGGTAAGTATTGAGACAATACCCATTACCAGTAGGCTTGTGATCATAATTGGTTTATCGCCAAATTTGTTTACAAGTACCCCACTGCTAACACTAGCAACCATGCTTGATATGATGAAGATAGTGGATAGCATTCCAGCTTGCATTGTGGTTAAGTCGAATTCATTAGTGAAGACGGGTATCAACGCTAAATTCATCATATCAAAGACATGTGTGAACATGTGGCTTAAGCTAATCACGTTAAAACGTCGGTTACCAGTAATTTTAGCGTAGAACGAGAAATTATTTCTGAGCGAGAGAAGGTTTCTAAGCAATTTAGTCTACACTAAACTTCAATTGTTAAATTTAAACCTGTGCAAGTTTAATGATGATTTGAAAATTTTACATCTAAACCAATTCTTAGATTATACTTATTCGATAAAAGTAATGGTGATATCACCAGTTCCAATTCCATCGAATATTTTTCCTCGTCTCATCGAATGCATCAACATGTTTAGGTTTGACACATTCAAGAATTTCTTCTATTATAAAGACTAGGAAAGAGCGAAGTTAATTGAGGAGAAGATCAGATCGAAGTCTACACACAAGGTCTTTCTGGTTCCCAGAAAATTCTATTTGTCCTATATCCTTGTTTGAGTTGGATTCATGACGTATGACGGAAAAACGGATATTCCTAGGGATGAGTGATTTTTATCCTAGGAAAAGAGGCGTTCTCGTTCAAATGGATATACGCAAACCCAACTTTGAGTATGCGGAAAACTTGACATCTCGGTGCTCAAGTATTGAGTTATTATAAAAAAGATAGCTTAAGGGACAGGGGCCACTAGTAGCACAAGACTTGGCATTCATCTATAATGAGATGAAAAGAATACAAATAGAACGAGATATGCTTGAGCAAACAAGTACCCAAAAAATCCAATCTATTTAATCGATGATTTTATCTGCGTTTTAGAGTACCCTGAATATTGAAACTCATCGGACATAGTACACTATGACGATACAGGGTGACAAAAACATTGGAAATCAGAACACTACCAGAAACTAACATATACACATACGAAGCATCCGGGGCACAAAACCTGAAAGACGTAGTCATACACAACATATCAATAATCAATAACTATGACCACCCCATTGAACTTCAATCAGTCAAACTTGAATCACTGTCCGGAGAAACATGTGTTCTGACAAAAATACTCAACTCAGATGAATTGAACGGAATAGCTCAGTACCTATACGGAGCACAACAACAAGGAGTAATAAATGCCCTTGATTTCGTTTTCAGGCCAGACCTATTGCTTGGGTCAGCCAAGACACTGTCAAACAGTTCAAAGGTAGAACCCGGACAAGCCTTGTTCCTCCCAAATAACCCGTTGCTTATCCCAGCGAACTGCGATAAAATACGTATTCGGGTAAACGCTGCCCACGATGGGCACCCAATTGAAAGCCAAATTATGTTGGCTGTCTCCGAGTACAAGCAGAAAAACGATTACAGTTTTCCGTTGAAGGGCACATGTTATGTCTCATCCGGAGCGGATTTTTATTCCGAACATAGGTGGGTGAACCTACAGGAGTTTGGCATCGACATTGTACGGTTAAGCGGAGATGGTGGGATGTACTCGAACGCTGGATTACGTGTTGAGGATTACTATGGGTATAACTCAGAGATAATGGCTTCAGCTACGGGCGTAGTATTGAAGGCTGTTGACGAGTTGCCTGACTCGGTTGATCGTCTTCCTCGTGAAGGGGAGTCGAATGAGGAGTATTTCGGTAGGTTGTTGGCTACCTCATCGGGGATGCTTATCGGTGACCCGTATCGAGGTGTTGGAAATTATGTTCTCATCAAGCACTCTGGAGGCGAGTTCTCGGTTTATGGGCACCTCAAACCCGGGAGCGTATGTGTAAATGAAGGGGACCAAGTTGAACAAGGAGCTGTAATCGGGCACCTTGGGCATTCTGGTAACAGCCCATTCCCGCATCTTCATTTTCATGTGAGTAATAGAGAGGATTTCATTTACGCTCGTTCGCTTCCCGTCCAGTTTTCAAACATTTCAATTCACGCAAGACCAAGTTTAACGGGTTATGTTCATACTGGTGACCTAATTAAAGTGAAAGAATAAACAGGATATATCCCTCTTTTTGTTTTACTTCACCAAGTTAGGGTCAAACTCCCCTAGTCTCCTCTAGTGGGATTGGGTTCGAACACTCCTACTTGGGGTGATATCACCCGCAAACCCCTTTTTTATTAAATAGCATACATAAAAACCTTACAAATAATTAGTTTTAATTTATCTGAGGTATGTATGATGGATTCATCTGATTCTGAGAAAATAATTCATGGCCCATGTATTAGTGATTTGGATAAAACCGCTGGTGCGATATACTTGACCAATAAAAGAATCCTCGTAGTTTCCAAGGATCTCATAGGTTATAGTCTTAATGACGTTTCAAACATTAAGCTGCATTCAAGAATGGCTAATATACCTAAAATAGAGTTTGAGGTCCAAGGCACAAATCATACCCTCGAAATTGGTACTACCTCCGGAAATACGTTCTTTAGCACCAGAATTTGATTACGCTGACACCGCCTCAACGGGAGCTTTCTGGGCTTCATTATTGACAATGGCTGCATTCATGTTTGGTAATTTAGAAATTTTATGCAAATAGATGAGGTTAAAGAAGATCGAAAAGTCTGGTGTGTTAACTGTAACGAATATGTAACCATCGGGCGAACCACCGAAAAAATCTGGAAACTATCATGTCCAATATGGGGGAAAAACCATTAGTATCAAAGAAACCAGAACCCAAACAGCAACCAAAACAAACCGATATATGACGAACAAGAATACAGTCTAGATTAAGGTTGTAGTCGCTTGTTTTGTGTTTTGTTTTTCTATTTGTGTTTTGTAACACACAAAATGATACAAACACCTTATGTTCCTAAACACCAAACAAGACAATAATAGTCATACTACGCTATTTTTTTTATTAATATAAGTATAGGATTTAGAATTATTTTCTGCATGATTTTTCTTATCATTCTTGATTGTGATATAAGATTAGCATAAAAAGAGCTATTCTGATAGTATAAAGCGATGAATTTTCTTCCTAGCATACTTCTTCTTAAAATGCCATCTATAAAATCATCAACTTCTTCCGCTAAACTAGAACCATAAGAAGCAGATACAATAAAACACTCTCCTCTATTTGCTTTATCAAGTTCCTTGTTAAAGGCATCAAAAGCATTTCCTAGATATTTAAACTCCAACTCTATTTTTAGGTTTTTTACTCTATTTCTAGTTAATTCTTCATAGCCCTCTATTAGATTTCTCCAAGTTGTAAATCATTCATAGTATACATTTATCCATTATAGTTGAGCTTTAGAATATTTATCTGGAGGGTGTACACCAAGAGATTTTACGTAGTTATCGAACAATAGTTCCATATCACAAATCTATATCAAAAAAATAGATCAAGCCTTACAGATAGCGACAGGGGAACTTCGCCACCACAGTATAATTCGGATCAACAGTATTAGCCACCCTCACCCGACCCACCTGACTCAGCAACTGCAAGGCATCCCACTTATCAAACCCATACTCATCCACAAGCCACCTCACAATCTCCACATGAGCAATCTTATACGCCTCCATCAAAGGACGACTACTCCCAGCCACCATAATCCAATCATCAGAAATGATCCTAGGCCACTCAATGCTCTTCTTCAAGACATCAATCTTCAAAGTTAACTCCGCGCTAGTCTCCAAAGCCACTCCACAAAGCTCACCATCCCCCTGAGCAGCATGAACATCCCCAAAAACCAGCAATCCACCCCGCACAGAAACAGGTAATTGAAGCACAGCGCCCTCACACACATCGCTACAATCCATATTACCCCCATACTCCCCCGGCGTCAAACTCATCTCAACCCTGCCAAACCGTGGAGCCACACCAATACTACCAATAAACGGATGCAGTGGAATCAAAGGAAACCGACCACTATCACTTAGTTGAACAGACCCCGTCATCTCCTCCAAGTCGAGACTCCACTCATACCGCTTCACAGGAATCGCCTCATTATAGAGAAGCCGTCTACCCGGCGCCTCCTCAGTCAAACCACCAAAATTACTCGCCACACGAGACCAAGCCGAGTCCCTGTTCAACCTAATCCCCAGAACCTCAATACTCAACGTATCCCCCGGCTCCGCGCCCTCCACATAAACCGGACCAGTCAAGGGATTACTACTACTATACACAGTATCAGGGCTACTCTGCCTCATATCAGAGGAAATCAAGACCCCCTTTTCATCAAAACCACCGGCATCAACTGTAGTTGCAACCACTGTATCACCGGATCTAATGCTCAAAACAGGCGCATTGGGACCATAAGTATGAAAATAAAAACCAGGCAAAAGACGATGAATCATAGATAAAACTATCATCCAATAGATATAACAAATACGCGAAAACACCATAACCCAGCCAACCAACCCCCCGGATCTAAACCACTACAAAAACAAACACACCAAAAATAACACCAGTTCATACCTCTTCCTACAGAAAAAAATTTTCCCTAAAGTACCCACCAGCAGACACCAAAATCTATAACAATAATCCAGAACCCAGCTAAAACAAGGTTAAAAACACGAACCAGAACCAATACCTGATGCGCATAGAGGCAAGATGGGTGTGTAAACCATCAATAACCCTGTCTCTTATACACATCTGACGCTGCCGACGAATTAGACGGTGTAGATCT
>CALGBN010000523.1 GCA_937877765.1 Candidatus Bathyarchaeota archaeon
CCGTTAATCCGTTCTTTATGACAATATCTACCGTCAAAGTCTCTCTAAGGGCAATAAGATGGTTTAGGGGTTAATAGGTTTTCACAGGGAAAGAGTAGGAAATATGATCTCCGGGCGCAGACTACGAGACCGAATATGAGTAGTACCATCAATGCAAGCCAGTCCCCCAGCATGCTTCATAAAGAACTCATACAGGTCATTATCTATGGGATTGATACCGAAGCCTTCCGTCAAGATCAACGTTAATCCAATATCCTCGCCACCAGTGACACCAACACCAATCTCATAGCCAAGGAAATACGTCAAGTCCTTCTGATCAATACCGCCAACAATTATACCCTTAACGCCCTGTTTCACCGCCTCACGGAGAGCATCAAGAGTAGCTACGCTACCACCTACCAGTATCTTGCCATTGTGCTCTTGTTTGATCTCAGAGCTAGTCAATGGAGTATCCCCTGATTCCACTGCTAATGCTAGTTCACCGTGGGTCTCGCCGCCTACACCGAATAAACCATGATGAAGGTATCCTTGTGTCTCAATTCTAGCTCCTTCATCATCGTATAGCTCCTGAACTATCCCCGGGATATGAGCATAGACCTCCACAGGCACAGGGTGACCCTTTATCATCATCCTACCGGTTTTCTCAGAGAAATCCGTGACCACGCCATCTATGGGGGAACGTGCCATTCTCGTCTGACGCCCAAAAAAGCTACGGGCAATAGCCACTACCTCATCCTTCTCGACAGAGTCTCCTTCATGTTTCGTTATATGGTCTTTCACAGTCTCAGGGTCAATGTTCAGGTTTCTGTAGAGGCGTAGTTCATGTATCTCCTGACTAGGCACCATGCCCTTAGCGATCAAGGTATCCGGGGTGACGGTTTCACCGACATCTACATACACTTCTCCACTGGTGGGGATTCGCCGTTCCTTAATGATAGTAACTTGCTCCACTAGGATTCCCTCCCTAGTGCCTCAAAGGGTAACAGCCTCACGGTCTGTCTGTACCGAGTCATGGGTCTTCCACGAGTATCAACTATGAGACCAAGTTTTCCAGCGCGGATGTTTCGTTTGATGGTTTTTCCCCGCCCAGCACCTACATCAAGCCGATAAGGTACAATCTGAGCCTCACCAATCTCTGTGGACTTCATGGGCACCACGGTGAGTTCTCCATATTTGAAGACATGAGACACATCAGCATCCTCAAAGTCTATGCGTAGAGCATCTTTCTCAGTCTTGAGTTCCCCCCTAGGAGCTATACATGTTCCAATAAACTCCAGTGAATCACCGTAAAGATCCAACGCTGTCAAACGGTCATGATCCACAAGATTTCCCAATGGTGCTGCCATGTTTTCAGGGTCAAGATATAGTTCGGTTACGCCTTCTGGCTGTAACGAGTCTAGTAGTATCATTGTGGAGTCCTCGATGGTCTGATTCTTGAAGGCGTCACCTTTGCCTACTACCAACTGTGTTTTCATCATATTCAACAAGGTGGGCTCCAAGGCTTGCTCAAACATATCACTGAGCGTACGCTCTGTTACCACTCCCTTGAGTCGTTGGGCTATCGCCTTGTGCCCATTTACTCCTAGCTTGATGGCTTCTCTTGCTATTGCTGCTTGTATTCTTCGTTCTTCTGATGTTATTTTCTCGTGTGGCTTGATCATCATGTTTCCGATGATGTTTCTCACGTCTCGTTCCTCAAAGGATGATGGAAGCCATCTGAGTACGTTATCGATTCCAGCCTCCTTCACGATATTACCGATACCATAGGTTAACCCGATTCCAGCGTTCAGCGACCTGTTAAACACACCATTATAAACCGAATAAACATCAGTAGTATCTCCGCCAACATCCACAGCAAGCAAGTTCACTCCTTGTTGCTGAGCATACTCGAAGAGCATCTTCCCCACCATCGCCTGACTAGGAACTATGCGCTCATCGGTCCACTCCGCGAGCTTCGTGTACCCGGGGCTATGAATTATCACGTGCTCCATATAGGCATCGTAGATGGATTCTCTAGCGGGTCCAAGGTTCTCCCGGTTGATCAATGGTCTGACGTTCTCCACCATCTTCAAAGCGTACCCATTCTCACCAAGAACACCGTCAACCTGATCCTGAATAGAGATATTACCCGCGTAAATCAAGGGGAGATTATACTCTGTGCCATATCTCGGCTTGATATCGCTCCGTTTGATGATTTCTGCCATCTCCAATACTTGGCTTGAAGCTCCTCCATCCGTACCGCCACTCATCAACAAAATATCAGGCTTAGATTGACGCATCGCCGCTATCTTCTTGTAAGGTGGACGCTTGTCATCCTTGCTAAAAGTATCAATAAGTAGTGCGCCTGCCCCCAGAGCTGCTCTCTGTGCGCTCTCTCCACTGATTATCATGTGGAGTCCGCCGCTTGCACTGCTGCTGCAGAGTAGTTTGACGCTTTGTTTGACTCCGTTTTTGGTGGTTATTTTGATGTTTTTCGCTGTTTCTATTTGTCTTATGGCGTCTTGTACGCCTCGTGTTACGTCCAGTGTGGGCTCATCCACTGTTGTAGGTGATTTTGATTTGCCTGTTATCTTGTTTTCTTCAATGAGTATTGCCTTTGTATCGTTGTGAGTTATATCTACGAGGAGGAACTTGCCTCGTTTCTCTGAACTCATATATTATCAAATACGGCTAAACCATAGAACTATAAAGCAGCCTCGTTTTAATGTTAAAATACAGTTTTTATATTCAAACAATCATTTTAATATCAATGGAAGCTCAACCCAAACCCCACGTAAAAAAGATCAACAGACAAGCATTCAAACTACTAGAAGACGAAACACGAAGACGCATAGTCTTCATACTCAGAGACGAGTCCCTAAACGTCAAAGAAATAGCACGAAGACTAAACCTAACACCCCAGAACATATACCACCACGTAAACAAGCTTCAAGACTCAGAGATCATCGAGCTAAACTACGAGAAACGCAACGGACACCTTGTTGAGAGCTTCTACTCGGTCCCAGCGGACACCTACGTGTACAGCGATGACAAGATCACAGAGTCAAACACGAGACGCTACATGGATGTCTTATTCGGGTTACAAGAGATGGGGCTACAGATCAAACCCAGCCTAGAGACAGCCGTACTCCTCGGAGAAATACAAGAAGACTATCAAAACTGTCTAAGTGATCCCTTGAACAGATACGAGTTCTGTGAAGAATGCGCTTATTCTGGTTTCTTCATGAAGTTTGGACCAATGAACCCCCTGTTATTGAATAGGATCTACTGGTATGCGAATCTTATTCGAATGAGTGACAATGAGTTTGATGAATCAATAGAAAAGATGAGAAAAATTAGGGAGTTCCTAAGAAAACAGGCTACCATGTAATCCTGTAGGGCATCTGGTTCAGACACTCTGCACCATTCTTGGTCACTAGTATGATGTCTTCTATGTGTCCACGGTAGTTGGTCTTGGGGTCTCGGCGGTTTGGCTCATAGGTGAGGGTCATTCCCGGTTTCAGTGGCTGGTTATCAGTCTCTATTGGCCCGAAGCTTGGAGAATATGGCATAGTATAGTCGTGTACGTCTAGTCCGATCTGGTGTCCTGTTCGTACTGTTTCCTTGAAGCCTAGTTCCCTGTTGAGTTCGTTGGCGTGGTCTAGTACTTGGTTGCCTGTCATTCCGGGTTTGATGCCGTTGATGCCGTCTACTTGGGCTTGCATGGCGCGATCCATGTAGTCTTCTGTGGCTTTTTCCCATGTTACGTGCCAGTTTCTACCCATGTCGCTGCAGTAACCGGTCTCAAGTCTGACACCCACGTCAAGACTCAAAGCGTCACCGTGCTTCAGGTAATCGGTGTTATTTCCTTTGATGAAACCGATGCTACTATCGAAGCTGAACTCATCGGCGCC
>CALGBN010000524.1 GCA_937877765.1 Candidatus Bathyarchaeota archaeon
GTATAATATCCTGAACGGGATCATGCCTCCCGAATCAGGACACTGGAAGCATAGCATGCATTCTGATGATATAGATTTCCAGATTGAGGCTGATTTTGCTGACGGACAAAAATATGGTGTTAGTGGTACTCCTGCTTTCTTTATTAATGGCCAACTTGCACACAAACCAAGGTGGGGATTGTTTATCCCCTGGCAATTTGGACCAACAAATCTGATCCCCCATTTGTTTGCAACTTTTACAACTTCTTCTTGTAACTTTCTACATTCCTCTGAGTCTGTTTCAGCAAATCCCCCTGATATAATTATGGCTGCTTTAACTCCACTTCCTCCAGCTTCTTCTAGAACACTTGGAACAAATCTAGCAGGAATTACAAAAACCGCCAAATCAACAGTTTCTGGAATATTTTTAATCGAGGGATATGCTTTAATTCCCAGAATTTCATCAGCTTTCTCCATAATCTCCTTCGCCTGGGGAGAGTTTTCGTAAAGCTCTTTTCCCATACCTACGTACTGACTTCCCTGTCCTGGAAACAGAAAAGCTACTTTCATCTTCTTTCCTCCCTGAAAGGCTTTATTGAAACGGATGAGGGAGAGATTACTCGAAATCGAGTTTGACCTGCTCTTTGAGCTTCCGCTCAGCCTCATTGATTGGGTGCTCGAAAGCCTTCTTCAACAGCTTGTTAAAGACTGGATAGCCCAATAGCTGCTCCATCTGCCAATCCTTCGCGAACTCGCCTGTCTGGATCTCGGTAACGATCTGCCTGATTAGGTCCTTGAACTCGTCACCCATCACCATGTCAGCGTACAATAGCTGACCATACTGGCTTGTCCTGCTGTGGAAAGGTAGCTGAACAACCAATCCATCCTTGGCTAAGCTGCTAGCAACCTCACCGAGCTCACCGCTCATGTAGGTCTCAAGGAGAACTGCCTCTGGGGTGTAACCCATCTCGGTTAGCACCTCGTAGCTGAGGATGAGTGTCCTGCTGATGGCAGGTGCGATAAAGTGCTCGCTGAAGTGGTCCAGTTCGGTCTCTTCTGCGACTGTGATCTCCATGGCGCCGACACGGGTTGCGCCTATTGCCTTACAGAGCGCTAGTACACGTTCCTGTGCCTTGCCTGTGGCGTCCTGATGTGCGTAGAAGAATACGGGTGCTCCGCTCTTCTTCTCGTAGAGTTCACGTACGAATTTTCCCACCATTCTGGGGGCGACCATCAGTACGTCGATGTCGTCTCTTGGCCATAGGAAACCATAGTGGAGGTTGTAGCCGTGGGCGAATACGATTGCGTCGCCTTTGTCTAGGTTTGGCTCGATTGATTCCTTGTATACCTGTGGCTGTATCTCGTCTGGTAGTAGAATGAATACGATGCTTGCTTTTTTAACTGCCTCTGGGATGAGGTATGTCTCGAAGCCATCTTCCTTTGCCTGATCATAGCTTCTGTCCTTGATGTTGCCGACGACGACATTGAGTCCACTGTCTCTCATGTTGAGTGCTTGACTTCTTCCCTGATTGCCATAGCCGATAACTGCGATGACCTCGTCCTTGAGGACCTTGAGGTCTGCGTCGCTGTCATGATAAATATTTACCATTATTAAGTCACTAATGTACAATTAATCAACTTAATATTGGTTTCTAACTTAGTTATTCAATCCCACAAATATCTAAAAAATGTCCACCACACTTAACCCAACAATTATACCTAGGAACACGTGCGCTAAATTGAGGCAATATCCTATTAACATTAGTTGAAATATAAAAAAAATTGCTTTGTGGATTAATTGGTTGGGGTTTGAGGGTGTTTGCTTTATTCTTTTCCATAGACACCGTTTCTCACACATCATCTACATGTTCACCAACTGGTTATACAAACACACCTTTCCCACAAGCTCCCGTGTAATACTCTCCATACATCTACCCATAGCACACTCCCCGAACAACCGCTTGAACGTGCTATACGCAGTCTCCACAGCCCACCTCCGCCCATAACCAACCTCATACGCCCAGCCATCATAGCCGAGACGCCTGACCTGCTCCACGACACGCCTCCGAGAAACATGACCCCGATCAGCTCGGGCGTTACGCCGGGGCTTGATCATCGCCTTGATGCCCATCTCCGCCAGAAGAGCGTAGACCATCGACGAGTCATAAGCCCCGTCCCCAAGCACCTCACATGCTCGGGCTCTCCGCCTGGAATCTTTGACCAACCCGGGGAATGCCTTCACGTCATGGACGTCATCCGTGGATACCGTCATCGCCACCACCTCATGGGTCTCCACATTAACGGCGAAGTGATGCTTCACGTATCGTTTCTTTTTACCGTGTTTGCGCTCCACCCAGCCTCCCGCCTTCTCTACTTTGATGCCTGTGGAGTCCACCGCGATACTGATAGGCTCACTCGACTCGTTTAGATGTTCATACGGGTCGACTGGTAGGCGTTGGATGCGTTTTCTTATGCCGCTGTAGTCAGCCGGGGGTAGCTGGGGTACTAGTCTGTGGAGTGTTCGGGTGAATCCTTCGAGTTGGCGGTAGGGCATCCTGTAGAGGATCCAGATGGCTGCGAGGAGTCTCAGGCTCCGGGGCTACGCGAATGTTGCCAGGTTTCTGGAACGGCGCGCTGGGTTCATGGTTACATTCGCGGAGCTGGCTTTGGAGGGCGTGACGGTGCCTTACTCGACTAACCGGGTTGAGCGGGTTATGGGTGAGGTTGCTAAGCGGTGTAAGAATCGTTGGATGCATTGGAACACGGAGGGGTTAAGATGTATTCTGATCTTTGTGTTG
>CALGBN010000525.1 GCA_937877765.1 Candidatus Bathyarchaeota archaeon
TTTTTTCAAGCAGAAGACGGCATACGATATGTAGAGAGGTCTCGTGGGCTCGGAGATGTGTATAAGAGACAGCTGTTATTGATGCTTGTAATGGGTTTATGATGGAGCGTAGCCGCGTGGGTGCAATGAACTATTTTGAGAGCTGGGAGGGGATGCGTAACAGGGTGGCTGATAGATTCGGTGAGTTGATCAACGCTGGAGCAGATGAGCTGGCTTTCACGAAAAACACCCATGATGGGATTAACATGGTGGCCAACATGATCCAGTGGAAGTCGGGTGATAACGTGGTGCTGAATGATCTTGAGTTTCCCGCGAACGCGTTTCCTTGGGCGCATCAGAGGCGTCACGGGGTGGAGATCAGGGTTGCAAAGAGCAAGGGTGGAGGTGTTTATCCTGAGGATATTGAGGCTCTGGTGGATGACCGTACCCGGGTTATTGCTTTGAGTCATGTGGCTTTCATCAACGGGTTTAAGCAAGACTTGGAGGCGGTTGGCAGGATTGCCCGTAGGCATGGTGTGCTTTTTGTGGTTGATGCCATGCAGAGTGTGGGTGTGGTGGAGGTTGATGTGCGGCGAGCCGGTGTTGATTTTCTGGCTTGTGGCGGGCATAAGTGGCTGTTGTCTCCGCTGGGGACTGGGTTCTTTTATGTACGGCGTGAGCTGTTGGATGAGTTTGAGCCGCCTTTTGTTGGTTTACAGGGGCATGATTCTGGGTTGTTGACTGGTTTTACCATGGAGTGGAATCCCCATAAGAGTGCACGGAAGTTTATGACTGGTAATATTAACTACGCTGGGTTTGCGGGGATGGAGCGTGGGTTGGAGATTATTCATGGCATTGGTTTGAAACGGATAATGGAAAGGGTTCAGGGGTTGACTTCTCAGTTGGTGAAGGAGATAAGTAACCTGGGTGTGGTCTGGCAGAATCCATTGGAGATGAAGTATAGGTCTAGCACATTGAATTTCACTGTTCCAGAGGTGGATGAGTTGTTGAAGCGGCTGGAGGCGTTGAAGATTATTGTGGCTCCCCGTGGTGGGGGTTTACGGGTCTCTCCTAACTTCTATAACACTGAGGAAGAGATCAGCGAGTTGGCTGATGCTGTGAATAGTTTCTAGTGATGCCTTTTTCTCCCTTGTTTTTTAGGCTAGGTTAAATTTATATGGGGGTTCGTGGTCTAGTGTTGAACATAAATGTTAGCTGGACTAGACAGAAGCTTGAAGAGACTATTCGCGATGAATATAGTCTATGCTTTGTTCTTCTATCTGGTTAGTCCCTTGTTTCCATTGTATCTTGATGCTTTGGGTATCAGTGAGACTCGGATTGGTTTGATTCTTAGTCTAGGTAGCTTCACTGGGGCAGTCTCAACGCTTCTCAGTGGATTGATGGTTGATCGTTTCGGTAAGAAGCCTTTGCTGATTCGTAGTGTTTTCGTTGGGAGTATTGGGGTGGCGGTTATCGCGTTGGTGGGTAACTGGTTGCTTATTGTGCCTTTTTGGATGATGTTTCACCTGTCTCAGAGTCTGTTTGAGCCTACGCGTTTGGCGTATATTGCTGATAGGGCTAGTGATGATAATCGTGGACGATTGTATGGTGTGATGAATCTTGCTTGGCCTGTGGCTGGGATACTTGGTCCTGTGCTTAGCGGTAAACTGGCGGAGGGGTTTGGCTGGAACATGGTTTTCGGTGTAGCGGTGGGTTTCTGTCTCATCGGAATCTTGCCATTGTTAGGCTTAGAGGATACAAGCAGCGAATCAATGGAGGAGGGGTCCGGGTTTAACCGTGATTATCTTGGTGTGCTTGGGCTGCATTTCGTGTTTCACGTGTTTCTGACGACAGCGATTGGGATCATGAATATGGCGATCCCCATCTATCTGGCGGATCGATTTAGTTTGAACTATTCAACGATTGGCTTGTTCTTCACTGTGAGCAGCGTGGTGACTATGGTGACTCAGGCTCCAAGCGGTGCGTTATCAGACCGGTTTGGGATGAAGCGGACTATGCTGGTTTTCCTCGGCATAGTGCCTTTCATGTATCTTGTCTGGGTTTTCTCGGGTAACTGGGTCTTGTTATTGGTGTCTTATTCGTTGAGTATGGCTTTGTGGAGTATGACTTGGCCTGCGAGTCTTGTATTGGTCTCGGAGGCGGTGCCTGCTTCGATGCGTGGGACTGCTATTAGCGCCCGTATGACGGGGTACCGTGTGGGGTATACGCTTGGTCCGATGATCTGTGGGTATTTGTTGCAGAGTGTTGGCGGTGTTTCGCCTTTTGTGGCGGCTACGGTGATTTTTGGTGCTGCGCTTCCTTTTGGGTTCAGGTTTAGTGAGGTTTCTGGTGCGGTGCAGGTGCCTGAAACCATGGTGCATGATGACTAATTGATTTTACAATAGTTTTCTTGGGGTATAATATTCTTTTTTGGGGATATGTTTATTTGTGTGGGTAAAACCTTATTCTGTGGGTAAAATGGCTATAGTGTCTGTTGATGACCGAGGTAGATTAACGATACCAAAAGAACTTGGTGTTAGATCAAGTTTCTATTTTCTGAAAGAGACTGGGAAGGTTGAAATTTTTAATGAAAGGACTTGGAGACATCTTGGCTGAGGGTGTAAGGATAGCAGCTCAGAAGATTGGGAAAGGAGCTGAGAAGTATGCCCTCCACATCAAAGGTGTTGAGATGACGGGTTATGACATAAGAGGATTGAAGACAGCAGCCCTAGGTTACGCCGTTTCCTTTAGAGGGGCAGACCATAACAGACACGGATGTTATGGTTTCGACATAAAGGGAACAGTTAACAGATTCAAATTTGAAAAGGGAAGAGCCAAGCTAGTCATAGACATGGAAGACCTATACACAATAATAGATTCCCTCATAGTTTGCAAATTCTCTAGAGGAGTTTACGAAGGTTTCAAAGACCTAGCCAAATACTACACACTTGTAACAGGTATAGAGATGACTCCTGAAGAGCTCAGGGCTTCAGGTGCGAGAATAAACAACCTAGGCAGAATATTCAATGTCAGAGAGGGCTTCACAAGGAAAGATGACATGCTTCCACCAAAGATTATGAGTTTCCCAATACCAGATGACACAGTTTCAAAGGGAAGCTATGTATCCCAAGAGGAACTTGACTTCATGCTAGACGAGTATTACGAGATGAGGGGATGGACAAAGGAAGGTATTCCAAAGATAGAGACACTGAAGAAACTTGAACTAGATGACCTCATAGATGTGGTGAAACCAAAACTAGCATCAACTGAAAAAGCTAAAAAAGGTAAGGAGGAGTAGATATGGCTGCAACTCATAGAACCTGGAAAATAGTTTATGCAGACCCTGAAAAATGTGTAGGATGCAGCGTATGCGAACTTGTATGTTCACAGGAGAAGGAGAAAAGCTTCAATCCCCTTAAATCCAGAATAAGAGTTGTCAGACTGCATCCACTCATAAACCTAGCCGTAACATGCAGACTATGTGAGCCAGCTCCATGTGTAGCTGCATGTCCAAGAGACGCCTTAACGCAATCAGAAGAAAATGGCACAATATTGGTGGATGAAGACAAATGTGATGGATGCGGATGGTGCATTGAAGCATGCGACTATGGAGC
>CALGBN010000526.1 GCA_937877765.1 Candidatus Bathyarchaeota archaeon
GAGCAAGCCTCAGAGTATCAAGCGGTGTTTGATGTTCCTTGGTTTGGGGCAGACGCCACAGCGAAGCTTGATGAAAGCAAGTACGTTGATTCGGTTGAAGGCTTTGAACAAGTAGGACTCTATAGTGTGGCTCATACTGTTGAGTATGGTGAGAAATGGGACTGGCTGGCTTCAAGTTACTTGAATTTGACTGGTGTTTACCCTGTGACAAGGGTTGGTTATGATTATGATGCGGCTTGGTTGTATGCCTTGACTTTGTTGGAGGCTGAGTCCTTTGATCGAAGTGTATTAGCTGAGACTATGCCGGTTGTAGGTGCTGGTTATCGTGGTGCTACTGGGTTTGTGCGGTTGGATGGGGCTGGTGACCGGGTGAATGCGTGTTATGATGTGTGGGGGTATGTTGAGGTGGATGGTGTGACGGTGTGTAGGCGGGTTGGTTTTGTGGATGGCTCTGGTTTTGTGGTTTGGTTTGAGTAGTTTGTTATAACATTTATAATGGGGTTGCTGTATGTTCTGCTAGCGTAGCCCGGTCGTCTAGTGGACAAGGATGGGGGCCTTTGGAGCCTCAGACCAGAGTTCGAATCTCTGCCGGGCTACCATGATCCATAAAAGTCCCCTTTAAAGGGGTCTAGATTTTTAAACACGTCCGTATTATGCTTCGTATGAATCTAAAAGAATTGGTCGACAGAAAACCATTACCTATGCCTTGGAGTGAGGGGGAGAAAATCCCATGGAACGACCCAGAGTTCAGCGCAAGAATGCTAGAACACCACCTAACACAAGAACACGACATGGCCAGCAGACGACTCACAATAATCAACAAACAATGCACATGGATCAACAAACAAACCAAACCCCACTCAACGATACTCGACCTAGCCTGCGGACCCGGACTCTACAGCCAACGCCTAACCCAGAAAGGACACAAACTCACAGGCATCGACTTCGGACCAGCCTCAATAAAACACGCCAAAGAACAAGCAAAACAGAAAGGACTAGACATAGACTACAAGCTTGAGGACATAAGAACCGCCGACTACGGCACAGACAACGACCTAGTACTATTCATCTATGGCGAATTCAACGTATTCAAAACAAGCGACATCAAACAAATACTAGCCAAAGCCTACAACTCACTCACACCGGGCGGCAAACTCATAATCGAACCCAACCGCTACGAGACCATAAAAAACGAGGGAACAAACCCGCCATCATGGTACACCACACAGAACGGATTATTCAGCCCACGACCCCACATCTGCCTCACTGAAAACTTCTGGTACCCAACCCAAAACACAGCCACCAAACGATACATAATCATCGACGCAGAAACAGGCGAAACCACACTACACGCCTCAAGCATGATAGCATACACAAGAAACGACTACACAAAACTCCTCAAAGAAGCAGGCTTCACCGACATAGAGTTCCATGAATCCCTCACCGGAGAAGAAACAGACCAACAAAAACACCTAGAAGTCGTAGTAGCTCACAAAAAGTAGCTACCAATCATTTGTTGGTTATTCTATTGTTGCTACCACGTTTTTCTTTAGTACACTTGATTCGCTGAGACTAGTATCATCTTTTTCCATCAAGTTATCTACATCGTACTCTGCAACTGTCTTACTCAGATCACAGATCATGGCCGCGGTCTCAGAATCCCCATTCAGCTTGTACATGCTCGCCCGATCAATCTTCCGCACATTCACAACAACACCATAATACTCAAGACTAGGCAACACCCTCGACACCGTCCGCCTGTGAACACCAGTGTTCTCCGCGATCTCGTTAATCGAATAATCAAACTCCCTGAAGGTTGAAAGAAAATCAATCACCTCTGTAACCGCGTTTGAACCAAACAATCTCTGAATTGGACCAAAATCCATCCTATCCTTTTTCTTACGCATACTCCATCAACTCCATATTATGGTATTTCTATGTCCACATAATTTATATTTTATGCTCATATAAAACACATTCCATATTAAACATTCAACAGAATTTAAATCATACACGCATCAACAATCATCTATGGTCTCCTATCTGGGCAAAAAATTAACAAAATACGAAATAGCCCTCCTCAGAAAACTATTCAACCACGGATACATAGGAGCCCGCCACACCGAGGAAACCTCAGCGATGAGAGGCTTCCCAAAACATGATCGCGGAAAAATCAAGAAAGAGTTGAAAAAACTGGTGAAAAAGAACCTCATTATAGAATATCCATCAGTTGGACAAACTCATGTCTCGTTAAATCCAACCAAAATAGCCGCGATAAAAACAATACTCGCTGATGCAAACAGTTATTGATATAAAATAAAGAGTATTTGAAAAACATAATCGAGTCGCAACACGGGAGTGTTCTTGAGCATGCGGTCTGGAATTTTATTATATGCGGTGTATCAAGGTCATTTACACACGAACTTGTTAGGCATAGAGCAGGATGGGGATACAGTCAGCTTTCCCAGAGGTTTGTTGATGAATCTGAAACAGACTTTATTGAACCTGATTTAATAGGTGATGATGAAGAACTTCACTCAATATGGCTCAGGTGTGTTGAAAATATTATTGAAAATTATAAACTGCTGATAGAAAAATTGACCGAAAGGGTGAATGAGAAATTTCCAGACCTTGGTTCAGTTATGAAAAAAAAGCTGGTGCGACAGACAGCAAGAAGTATCCTTCCGAATGCTACCGAGACAAAGATATTTGTCACAGCCAATGCAAGAGCATTGAGGCATTTTATAGAGTTGAGGGGGAGTTTATCTGCGGACAGGGAGATGAGAAAAGTGGCGGTAAAGATGTTGAGATTGATGCAAGAAGAGGCTCCAAATATTTTTGGCGATTATACCATAATTAAAGCAGAAGATGGGACGGAAATCGTCAAAACAGAGCATAGAAAAGTTTAAGTATATTTTTACTTAAATCTGGTGATTAGACCATACATTCCTGAATTATGTGAGAGATTGCTATGTTGTCATCCCGAAGGTTTGATTTAAGGACACCTACAAGTAGTATTATAAGTTCTTCCCGATTTCCAGGTTATTGCCCGGTGAATATGTGTATTTAGGAATAGCCAACCATATATGTATTTATTTAAGAAATTTTTTTATTTTTCTTAAAATATAGAACTTTCCGGTTTTGATTATAAGCTTTATGGTTGCTTTTAATAAAGGTGGATTTTCCCTGCCATAGTCTTTATAGAGGTGGGCAAACCAGTCGAAGTTATGTTTCCAGCAGATATATAT
>CALGBN010000527.1 GCA_937877765.1 Candidatus Bathyarchaeota archaeon
TAATGATACGGCGACCACCGAGATCTACACCGTCTAATTCGTCGGCAGCGTCAGATGTGTATAAGAGACAGGAGACAGAGAAGGCGACTAGTGATCCCACACTGATGCAAGTAAATCTGGTTCCATTAACAGGAAATATACCAGCGCATACTGCGTCCATCATCAATGAGATAACCAATGATGACCCAATATTTGTCGAGAAACCCGATGAAGACACCATAAAAGGATACTCAGTTGTTAATGACCTCTACGGAAACCCTGCTATCTTAGTGACGGTTAAAGCACCCCGCTTGATATACGGAATGGGTGAGAAGATGGTGAACTATTTTGTAATCTCTTTCGTCTTGATCGGAATATCCATTGGTATGTTGGCGATACTCGCGTTGAATAGACTCGTAATAATGCCACTAAGCAAGCTCAGCGGAGAAGTAGCTGAGATAAACCCACAGACCATCAACGAAACAAGTGTAGCAATACCAGGGGACGACGAGATAGCCCGACTAAGCCAAGACATTGAAGGGATGCTCAAGACCCTCAGAGAATACCAGAACAAGATGAAAGAGACAGAGCGAATGATATCCATCGGAGCAACAGCTACCATGGTTGGGCATGACCTACGTAATCCGCTTCAAGTTGTAGTAATGTTGACGGATTTAATCAAGAAAAAAATCAACCGACTCAGCGACGATGAACAGCATCAGGAAATAGAGAGACTAAACAACAGAATCAAGGAACAGGCAACATACATGAACAAAATAGTATCAGACCTTCAAGGTTTGACAAAGGGATTGAGCCTTGAGATAGAGGATGTTTACTTGGTTGATATGGTTGAGGATATATTAGAGTCAGTGCAGATACCAGAGAATGTCTTCAGTCAAGTCTATTTTGAGGAGAACTTCCCCGAGATATTCGCGGACAGGGCAAAGATTCAACGAGTATTAACTAACCTTATCATAAACGCGATACAATCGATGCAAACAGGAGGCGAACTTGTGGTAAGAGGACATAAGGACGGCAAAAAAGTCTGTATCAGTGTCATTGACACAGGCTGTGGTATAACGAAAACAAATCTCGACAAAATATTTGATCCACTCTTCACAACGAAAGCCAAGGGAACTGGGCTAGGTTTGACGGTGTGTAAGCGTATCGTGGAGGCTCATAGTGGAGAGATATTTGTCAAGTCTCATCAGGGAGTGGGTACAATGTTCACAATTTTTCTGCCCATAAAACAGGAACCAAAATCGTTTGAGGATAAAACAGAAACCGGAATCGATTATGCGAGCTATCATGAGCACATATTACCAAGCTGTCTCTAACTGGGTTTTACTGATTATTGTTCCATAGTAGGTTTAAAGTGGAAAACGGATTGAAAGAGGATTAGATTGAACTGGGTCTTGATTGTGGCGGGTCTCATACCACTATGGGCAGCCCTGTTCATTGTTTTTTCAAATATGCGAGTCCTCAAGGACGAAACCCCAGTTATGATACCAGAAACAATACAAACAATGCCTCAAAAACCTCAACCACAACAATCACTAGAGCTAGAAATACTGGAAGAACCACCAAAAGAACAAGCACCTGAAGAGAAAAAGAGCCTATTCGGAGGCTTATTCGGGAGATTCAAGAAAGAGGAACAAGATGAACTGTCTCTTGAGGAGGAGATAGCGTTTGTGGAGCCAGACACTGAGCAAGGGGTCTCGTTTGGTATACCCAAGGGTTTGAAGCGTATCTGGGGCGTCTCATTGATTTTGGTTTTCATTGCTTGTCTAGCGTATGGAGGCGATGTAGCCTTAGCTTATATCTTCAAGGAGTACCGGTGGGTTATAGGAACCACGAATCCGTGGAGTAGTCAGCTTGATAATGCCTCAGTTGCTACGGCGGCGATAGCCGGAGTAGCGGTTATGTTTTCGACGCTGAAAACGGGTATTCATTTATTACGAAACTAGCGATAAAGATTAGAACCGCCAAACGAATCAATGTGTATGGTTATTCGTGATACGGTTCTCCTCGGAGATCCAAGGCTCAGGGAGATAGCTGAGCCGGTTAAATTTGATAAAAAACTACCTCAGATGCTGGAAGACCTGAAAGACACATTGAGAGAACACCAAAGAGTCTATGGGATGGGCAGAGGAATCGCAGCCCCCCAGATCAGTTACAATAAACGAGCCGTCTACGTAAACACAGCCAAATATACG
>CALGBN010000528.1 GCA_937877765.1 Candidatus Bathyarchaeota archaeon
GTGAGGCTCGGGCCGGGTACGAGGTTTACATATACGCCAACTGCGGCGGAAACCAGACCACGCTGCTGGCCATCACGAGTAGCGACGGGGAGTATCTCACCGTGTTCACGCCGCTGCTGTCCGGGGACTGGAGCCTGCAGGCGGAGGTGAAGCCGGACGGCATATACACGGCGGGCAGCAGGAGCACCTTCGAGCACCTGGAGGTGGGGGGACCCACCATCGCTAAACGGTTGAACGACCTCCAGACGACCATGTTCAAGCCTCCCTACGTGTACGGCGTAGGCGCCGCCCTAGGAGGCTCCATAGGTGGGGGCTTGTACCTAGCGCGGAAACGCGGCTACCTCGGAGGCAAGGGCAAGGAAGCAGAGGAAACCCCAGAGGATGAGGGCGAGGAAGACGAGGAATTCGACTTCTTCTAGTTAATATGTCATGTGATCCTGTGCTCATTTTTATTGATTTATGTTAAAAAGATGTTGTGTTAACGTTAGTTAACGCATGATTAAATGAGTAGATACATAATATTGAACGAAAGTATTTAGAATAGCGTTATTACTTATATTATTAATTTAAAGGTGCTAACAATGCGAAGAAAATACATAATCACAGTAATGTTACTGTTAGCAGTAGGCATAGCCTCAACGCTGGCCATCTCCTTTACTCAGGTCGACTTGGACGAGTCTTGGGGAGCAGCATATACAGTAAACTACGTGGATGCTGAGCTATCTCTTTCAGACCCTATTACAACCATCAACAACGCGACATCAGTTACAGTTGTACTCGATGCCTCACATAGCGGTGGTACAGTCAAATCACAGATAACTGTCGAAGCCCAAGATATCAACACTGACACCATAGTAGTTGACAGCACAGGCGCAAGAGTTACAGTAATCTTTGAAGACACAGTTGGTGCAACCAAACAATATAAACATACCACCGTGGGTAGTGGAAACGACTATATCGCCACGCTAGCTATGGATTCGGCTCAGGCAGTTGACAAAGTTACTATTATCTGGGGTGGTAAGTTAGGTAGCGAAGCGCAGGATGGTTTTACCAACGCTTATCAGCACGGAGTCTTCACAGTAACTGACATATCCTAATTTTTTAATTTAAAATAATTATTTATACCCTTGTTCCCATCAAATAGGTTTATTTTCTGGTCAATGTTTTTAACTAAATATGAGGACTTTGCGGGAGGAAGCCGAGTTCATCAAGACGGCCATCAGCCCCGCAGTGGAGAAACACTACCCTTCAAAGGCTAACCACGAGAAGATGAGCCTCCACGACCTCGTAGCCTTCGCTGTCCTAGCCCACCGCCACTTCGACGGGGTATACAGGCGGGCTCACCGGGTCCTGGTGCAGGATCTGAGCCTCTTCCCCCAGGTCAGGTACAACAAGGTGGTGGAAAGGCTTCACAGGTACGAGGAGCTGCTGCTGGAGTGTCTGGGCCTCTTCCAGCAGGAGGGACTCAGAGTCGTGGACTCCAAGCCCGTGGAGACCAAGAACCTGGTGAGGCACGGTCGACACAGGAAGAGAGGGGTCTCGTTGCTGGTCCGTGAGGAAGAGGCTGTGGGCTTCAACTCCTTGGAGGCCTTTGCGGGGTCAAGGTGACCTGCTGCACCGACGGCAGGTTCATGGGCCTGCTCTACGTGGGTCCGGCCAACAGGCATGACGTGACCATCGTCCAGGTGAACAGGGAGGAGTTCGCTGCTAGGTTCAGGGGCTGCAGGGTTCTGCTTGATAAGGGATACATCGATGGCGGCTTGGCTGGGTGGATGAGGGAGAGGGACGTGGAGTATGTGGCCATCAAGAGGAGGAACATGATCAGGAGCCGGGAGGAGCGGCTCTATTACCGGGTCTTGAACCGGGTGCGGAGGCTTGTTGAGACCAGGTTCAGCCAGCTGGAGGAGTACGGGTTACGGTACGTGAGGGCCGTCACGCGGAGGGGCTTGGCTATCAAGATCATCGTGGCCATACTGGCCTTCAACTTGTATCAGCTGATGGAGGCGACTTGATGGGAACAAGGGTATTGGTCTATCATATTTGTGAGTTTTGTGTTCTAAGGGACACACGCAGGTCCAAGATTAGTTAATAACCATAAAAGTATTATTATAGCTTAGTTAATAATTGTTTGATGCTGTATGGGTTTAAAAAGAGTTGTGATTCCCACATCGGATAAAAACGGTCTAGATGCAGTGCCTTCTGAGCATTTTGGGAGAGCTCCATATTTCGCAGTATTGGAGATCGGAGAAAAAGGCTCTGTATCTAACATTGAGTTCATCCAGAACACGAGTGAACATTTTGGAGGAAAAGGTTTACCACCTGACAGGATTATCAGCTTGAAACCCGATGCTCTAATTACATATGGGATGGGTCCAAGAGCATTAGCCCGTTTTCAGGAAGCAAGAGTAGCTGTTCTCAAAGCAGATGATGGAAAAATAGTGGAACTTGTGCACGGTTTTTCAAACAATGATTTAGAAGAGTTAACAGAAGGATGCCAGGAGGCAAAACACCGTTAACACACGATTAATAAAAGAGAGAATTAGTCAAAAAACCCATATTAATTGGAATATTTATTTTTCTTTATAATATTTAGTTGCTGGACAACCAAGACATTTGTCTGATTTATAACGACTGCATTCTCCGCAATCCACCCCACATGGTGCTTTATCTAATTCTCCTCGCATCAACTCTTCTCGAACTGGTAAAAACGACGAATAATGTGTTTCCTCTATTGGATAGAATTCTGAGCGTCTTACCCCTTGCTGGTTTCGCCATGAGCATTTTTCCCATGATTCACTTTCTAGGGTTTTCTGGTCTTCGGCTACGGTTATTACGGCAAGGTTGTATCCGGCCAGCATAGTGAAAACCATGACCGCTCTGGGACATTTTTTGAATTTTTCAAGTATCTTGTTTAACTGTGTTTGGTTTTCTACCTCAAGCAAGGTAAGAGCGAGTTTGTATCCTAGTTTGTTAATGTTCTCGTTTGCAGTTATATTGATTATTTCTTCATCAACGAGTTTTAATAAACGTCGTTTGGTGCCCATTAAAGAGTAACCGATGTCATCGCCTATTTTTTTATAGCTTCTTCTCCCATTTTTTCGGAGTATGGAGATGATTTGTTTGTCCACATCGTCAAGCCTAACCATTTGAGTAAAATCTAAACAAACATATTATAAAACAATTACTTAGTATCCTTGTTACTTGTTGACGCAGCAAACACCTGTTTTGCTTATTTTCTAATCAAATAACTTATAATTATGTTACTAAGTAATTTGTTTAGTGGCGTTGCACATAAATGAATAAAGGATGTGAGACAAGGTTATGAGTGAAATTGAGAATGTAATGAGATCGTTGACGTTTGAGTTCTTTGGCGGCGGTAAACATAAAATTAAGCCAATCGATTTCTTAGCAAAGGATGACGCTCTGTTTCTAGATGTTCGTTCTAAGGAGGAGGCAGATACGTTATCATTTGAGCTACTTCACCATAAGATACCCGTGTTAAATATTCCAATAACTGAGGTCCCGGATAGGTTAGATGATATACCTAGAGACAGGTTTATCGGGGTCTTTTGTTCTAGCGGTGTACGAAGTTCAATCGTTTACATATATCTGAGATCAAAGGGATATGATAATGTGCGTATCTTGGAAGGTGGTTACAATAGCATTGCTGAGGAATTTAAACCCGGTAAACTGTTAAAGTCAATCAAATACAAAAAACAATGATGAATCATTGTCCGGACTTATACGCACACGTTAAGTTGTAACCCGCTAGCCTTAACAAAAGGCCGCAACTACCCCCTCGCCGCCAAGCTCGCTGTGTGTGTTGTTTCTGGGGGAAAGCGGAGATGGTCGCCGTGGCGATGGCGCTGACTAACATCGCCCTCACCTTCCGCTCCCGCCCCCTCCAAATTATCCCTCTACCGCACAGGGTGAGTCCGCCACCGCCTCACCGCGTATCCCCGTCACATATCCTTGTTCCCGGCTCCACTCCACCCCTCACACGGGGTTATTCAACCGTGATTGCCGTGGAAGCGAGGGAGCGACCTTGATGCCGGCCCCTGTGACGCGGTTCCTGCCAGAAATAACTACTGCCGCACGCTCTTCCTGAACCAAGGCACAAACAACGGGTGACTGGTCTCCACGCCGAAGGCGGGCAGCAGCCTCGTGGCCACCAGCTCCCTGTTCAAGAGAAAGACCATGAAGGCGGCCCCCTGAACCAGGTACACAGGCACCCCGAGCCCCAAGGCGACGCCGTAGGCGTCCCCGCCGTAGAGAAACGGCCCCAAAGAAACCCAAAGAAAGGTTGAGGGGGCTGTCTCTTATACACATCTGACGCTGCCGACGAATTAGACG
>CALGBN010000529.1 GCA_937877765.1 Candidatus Bathyarchaeota archaeon
GTTGTATGTTCCGGATATAGCGGCAGCTGTTACAAGTTTTGGGAGGGAGAACATCCTCAGGACGAGGCAGATGATTGAGGAGGAGATTGGAAAGGTTAGACTGAATGGTGGTGAGTACAGATTAAAAGTGCTTTACGGAGATACTGACAGTGTTTTTGTGAAAGTTGTCGGTGATGGAGAGAGGTTATCACTTGATGACCTTAAGAGGATTGGAGTATGGCTTTCCGAAACGGTGAGCTCAAAGCTCCCTCCACCGATGGAGTTGAAGCTTGAGGCAATTGCAAAACGGGCGTTGTTTATTGCGAAGAAGAGATATGCACTCTGGGCATTCAGAGAGAAGGGAGATGACTTCGTGGAAGAATTGGTCGTCAAGGGGATGGAGACCATCAGAAGAGACTGGTGTGAGTTGACCTCCAATGTTGTGAATAGGGTCATAGAGCTTGTGTTGAAGGAAGGGGATATAAACGGGGCTGTTGAATATGTGCGTCAAGTCATAAGGATGTTGAAAGGTCTTGACCCATCACATGACCCAGAACTATTTGAGCAACTTATCCTCACGCGAAGATATACGAAGCAGGCGAAGAAATACAAGAACAAACAGCCCCACATAACGGTTGTTGAGAAGATGGAGAAGAGGGGAACAAAGAAGTACAAGATAGGGGACAGAATACCGTTCGTTATAGTCGCTGGCAAGGGGCTTTTGGTTGAAAGAGCTGAAGACCCAGACTATGCAAGAGGACACAACCTTCCAATCGATACTGATTATTATATCAACAAACAAATTCTTCCGCCGGTTTTGAGGATTCTTGAGATGTTCTCGATAGATGAGAATGCGATAAGAGGGCTGGCTGGTGTGGAAGCTGAGGCAAAAGAAGACAAGAAACAGATGAGTCTAAGTGATTTCATGTGAGAGGAGTGGGTGGGGAAAAACTTATCTACAAGAGATGTGCCGTTATCAACCTTATAGGAGGGATGTACTTGCAGACCAATGTTAAAGTCGGGGACATTATGACCAGAGACGTTGCATACGTTACCATACCAGGGGACCGTGAGCAGGTGTTGGAGATTTTAAGGGAGAAACAGATATCTGGTGTACCGGTGGTGAAGGATGGAAAGTTAGTCGGAATCATCACAAGGAGTGACCTTCTAAGAAATCCTTCCGAGAATCAGATAGCAATGCTCATGACGAGGAATCCGATTTCAGTAACACCCGATGCAACAATTGAAAATGCAGCAATGCTGATGGTTGAACATAACATTCAGAGACTCCCAGTTGTGGAGGATGGAAAACTTGTGGGAATAATCACGGTTCGTGATATCATAAATGCAATCGCAGAGCTTGACATAATGGAAGAGGTGAATAAATATCTCGCATCAAGGGTTGTTGCGGTCTGGAGCGAGACCCCCCTTCCCGATCCATGTTAACAGGTTTAACAGGTTTAACATAGTCGGAGCGAGAGGGGGTCTCCTGGACTTCGCCTGATTCTGCGGGCAAAGTTTCCTTACCCCCCTCTCGTTTTGACCCTGTTAAACGTGTTAAACCTGTTAACATGGATCCCGTCAGAATCTTGTAAAGTCTAATCATTTTCGGCTCAGGGTAGAATCCCCTTCCGCGCTTTAGCAACTTCTCGCTTGTAAGAAACGCTATCAACGGTCTTGCCTGGTTATTCTCAGCTAAACTGAACTTTGTTTTCAGCTGATCTTTTGTGACGCGTCCATGAAGCACTATGAATTCAACCAGTTTAAACGCATCTTCATCGCTTATCCTAGCCGTTTCGGCTATTTTCGCGATTATATCTCCAGCCTCCTCTTCTGTGATCGACTCGTACTTTTCTGCTTGTGCGATGGCGTTGAGCCCGGCTTTCGAATACTCTTCATATATGAATTTAACGATGTATTCGACGTGCTCCCTAGTGACCCTGACGGTTTCGAAGCTGTCGTCTGCCGAGACTGTGAGGTAGGCGAGTGCTGCCGCGAGCCTGGCGAGCTTCCATTTCATGTCGATCGAGACGAGCGGTATGCTTCCTGTGAAGAACGTGTAGTAGAGCTCGGTCGCCTTCTCGAGCAACAGGTCGACCGCGTCCTCCTCGAACACGAGCTTAGCCTGGCCGCTCCAGCACCACTTCAACGCCTCCGCAAGGAGCCCTAGGTCCGGGTCGGGTGGATCCTTAAACTGCTTATTGATGTCCTCCGCCTTCACGTCGTGCTGGCTGGTGAAGACCGCGAGGTCGAGCCGGGCTATGCTAGTCTTGTCCAATATCGTCGGTATCGACTGGCACATGTAGAGAAAGCTATCCATCTCCTTGGTCGAGTACCTGCCCGCCTCAGGGTCGACCGCGTTGGCGATCTTGATCTGCCGGGTCCTGGCGTAGGCGCTGTTCCTAGCCGCCTTCGCGATCGTCACGACGCCGGAGCGCTCGCTTTCGGCTAGGGCAGCCCAGTTCGCCAGGCTCAGCTTGTGCGCCCCGTCTATCGCCAGC
>CALGBN010000530.1 GCA_937877765.1 Candidatus Bathyarchaeota archaeon
GGTTTCCTAGGCTCTGTTCCTCGCTGAGTACTCCGCTGAGCTTGCTTTTTGCCTCGATTACGTCCCTGCGGAAGGTCTCGAATCCAACTGCTTCCTCTAGTATCTCTAGTCTTTCTTTTGGGTTGATGTTTGCGAATCTGCTTGGCATCGCCTGATGCATGATGATGAGCATGTTATTGGGGTCGAAGCCGTAGGTTCTGAGTAGTTCTACTACTTCTGCTTTTGATACGTTTCGCTGGTTTAGTCTGAACCCGTATTTTCCGTCTACTCTGAGGTTTCTTGTGAGGCTGATCTCATCCATATTGTACTGGGGGACGGGGCGATAACCGTTCTCACCGATTTTATTGTCTAGTGTGAGGGTTACCCTGGCTGTATCGTGTCCCCATCTGATGAGGTCACTCAGCTTCTTTGATCTTTCAGTATAAGTGTCTCCGAGGGCTACGCATATGCCCAGTAGTAGGCTGCTTTTTCCTGAGCCGTTGGGTCCGCATACTACGTTTACGCCCTCTTTGAGGGGTATTCGCGCGTACTCGTATGACATGAAGTTCTCTAGTATTACCTCGCGGATGAGCATTGGTTTTCCTCGGACTCTGACAACTTAGCTGAGCCTCATTTTTAAATCTTGACTAAAGGAATCGGGTTTTCGGTATCCAGAAATCGGTTTTATCGGATTAGGGTATCCGCTGGTGTGCATGTTTCTTGAGTAGAGCCACGGATATCATCAAACCAGCTACGATATGCCAAGTTTGAATGGGAATACTGTTTTCTTCTTCAACTTCGACCTGCTCCACGGGTTCAACATCATCTCCGTACCTGAATATCTCAAGCCCATCATCCTGATCAGCTAAAAACACGTATTCTGTGTCTCCGGCTATATCGTGTGGGTGTGTGGTGGTCCATCTAGCGGCTAGTGTGGGAATTCTTGGGTTTGATACGTCCAGTATCTCGACTCCTTGCTGTAGATCAGCCACCAATAGGAAGTCATCTACGACAGTGACTCCATATGCTTCCCCACCGTTATTGTAGCTTCCAATGAGTTCTGGGTTCTGCCTGTCTGTTATGTCTAGAATTTTTACCCCGTTTCCATGGCATCCGAGGTAAAGTTTGTCTGTGTTTGATGTGATGTCGAATATTCCTGTGGTGCCTGAAACTGTACGGATATAAGTTGGCTCAGTGGGGTCTGTTGTGTCATAGACCATCAAGCCTTGATCTGTCTCTCCAATATACAGTGTGTCTTCTACTCCATGCATCTTGTAGACCCTCTCGTTTCCACTTACCGTTACTACTCTCTCGGGGTTTGATGGGTCAGATACGTCTATGACTGAGAAGGATGTGCTACTCGCAACATAGGCGTAATCTTGGTTCATGTAGACATCCATGCCAAAGATTGCTGATACAATGCTTAATGTCTCAGGGTTTTCTGGGTCTGATATGTCTACTATCATCAAGCCGTTTGATGTTGCAGCGATGTATAGCGTATTGTCAATGACGCATAGTCCCAAGGCGCCGTCTGGTGTAGTAATTCTTGTGAGCTTGATTGGATTTGTTTTGTCTGTTATATCAAATACATCGACTCCATTGTTTCCAGATAGATACGCTACATCATCTTGGACAACGACATCATAAGCTACCCCAAAATCGTAGACGCCTATTTGTTCTATCTCCATCGCGTTTACTATGCTGAATGATAGACTGGCAATGATGATTAGAGTAAGTAGAGCCTGTTTCATGGTATAGGTTCTGATATTTCTGAAGATAACAGGTTTCATTGAACGATAATGGGGGCTATGTATCTATTAATGCAACCTGTTAACATGCATGGTTCCATAAACTTATCCAGTTCAAGGCTCCGGGTATTGGTATGAAATACTCCCAAAAGACCATTGACTTCACTGAGGACATCAAACAAAGAGCCATCAGATACGGGTTCAACATGGTGGGTATCGTCTCAGCCGATACCTATGATGAGTACCCGGGACACTATATTGGTCATAGGGATTATCTCTGTGACACTGGGAAGACAAGCGATTATCTTGAGGGCGCCAAGTCCTTGATCATCTTGGGTATCAGGGTCTGGGATGATCTCTTCGATATGGTGGTTCGTGTCGATGATCACATGGAGTACCCTGATGAGTGGAGAGGTAGATACTATGCTCGCAGGATGATGAGGCACTTGAATAAGCTAGGATACGAGACCGTGTTAGAGCCTGATCTTTTGAGTAAGAAACGGATGGCACAGATGGGGGGAATAGGACAGTTTGGAAAGCAGAGTCTCATTATTCACCCCGAGTATGGTCCATGGATACGTCTCAGAAGTATTTTGACTGATGCCGAGCTTGTGCCCACAGAGCCATTTACGGAGGACCTTTGTGGTGATTGTGATGAGTGTGTTAAGGCGTGTCCTGTGGGGGCTTTGTCTCCTTACGAGGTTGATCCTGATAAGTGTCTTCTGGGATTGAAGTGGGAAGACCGGTTATCTCCAAAATACAAGGATGTGTATCTTGAACACAGTCCATCGCTGACGGAGAACACATGGAAGATGTGCAATACCTGTCAGCAAGCCTGTCCCATAGGTCGAGAGCTACGACACGCGGATTATGGGCGAAGCACCGACTTGAAGTAACGGGAAACAGCTATAGCCATAGTCCGTCCATACTTTCCTCATGAAGGTTGAGTTAAGTGACGCCCAAGAAGAAAGGGCGATGAGACTCCATAAGGAGGCTATTGTCGTTGATACCCACTGCGATACATTGATGCAGTTTCTACCCCAGCCATGGGGGAGCCCACCGGCTAGGAAGCTTGGTGAGAGAAGCGATAGAGGACACATTGATCTGCCTCGTATGATCGAGGGTGGTGTAACTTGTCAGACTTTTGCCGTTTATACTGGGAGAAGGGCTATCGTTCCTGAGGCTCCGTTGATGGCGATGAAGATGGTTGATAAGTTCTATACAGAGATCGAGGCAAACCCGGAGATCGTAGCCGTAACCACACATGATGAGATAGTGGCGGCTAAGAAAGCAGGTAAGGTCTGTGGATTACTGAGTCTTGAAGGCGCAGAGCCTTTGATGGGAGATATAGCGTTACTCAGGGTCTATTACAGGCTCGGTATGCGCATGCTGAGCTTTGCGTGGAACTACCGCACACCATTCGCAGATGGATTAGGCGCAAAACGTAGTGAAAGTAAGCTACCTGAACTGGGTGTTCAAGCACTTGAAGAGATGGGCCGCCTAGGCATCGTGTTTGATGTCAGCCACCTTTGTGACAGCGTCTTCTGGGATGTAGCTGACGTGATGAAGGGTCCGTTTATCGCTAGTCATAGTAACGCTAGGGCTCTTTGTAGCCATGCAAGAAACTGTACTGATGACATGATCAAGGCTATCGCTGATCATGGCGGCGTATTGGGTATGAATTATGCTCCTCAGTTTATCGTGGATGGCGGCGAGAACGTGACAGTCATGGACATGGTGGATCATATTGACCACATCGTGAAGCTGGTAGGTCCAGACCACGTAGGGTTAGGCTCCGATTTCGATGGTATTGGACCACCTCCAAAAGGCATCGAGACCGTTGACCAGACTCCAAATGTCACAAGGGAGCTTGTCAAACGTGGCTACAGTGACGAGGATATAATGAAGATTCTCGGCGGTAACCACCTGCGGGTCTTCAAAGAGGTTATTGGTTAGTCTAGAAACTGCTATAACCCTAATCACCCATTTTTCATTTATGAGTGCAGCTGGTTTTAATGGTTCAAAATATTGTTGGATGAATGGCAAGGTAATGCCAACAACTGAGGCATTGGTGTCCCCCATGGAGGCGATACATCTCGGCATCTTTGAGGGTATCAAGGCATACGTCGAGGGTGACGTATTAGGTAGTGGAGACCTCAACATCTTTGGGTGGAAAGAGCATATTGATAGGCTCTGGAGAAGCGCCGAGGTAAACGGGTTAGCCATGCCCTACACCCGGGACGAGCTTCTTGAGGCGGTAAGAGCATGTATCATCAGAAACGATTACAATAAAAACACATACACACAACCCAGAATATGGCCAAAAAAGTCATGGGGCGCAGACGACAGCAACGTAGTAGTTCCTGTCTGGCCCTTTGATACATTGCTGGGTAAGGGTAACAAGAAGTTCGGTGAGAAACGCAGATTCATGGTGAGTAGCTGGAGACGTATCAGTAGTGATGCGCTTCCTCCGCAGGCGAAGAGCTGGGCAAATTATCTGCTGTCTCTTATACACATCTCCGAGCCCACGAGACCTCTCTACATCTCGTATGCCGTCTTCTGCTTGAAA
>CALGBN010000531.1 GCA_937877765.1 Candidatus Bathyarchaeota archaeon
CGAGATCTACACCGTCTAATTCGTCGGCAGCGTCAGATGTGTATAAGAGACAGCTAGTACATTCTCCTTAGCAACTGCTTCTCCTCGTGTATCTAATAGGTCTCCATGTAGTAATTCTCCTTTAGATAATTCAATCTCTTGTATTGTATATCCAATATTTGCTGATGGATTGCCCATTGGGAACACACGTGCTTCATACATATCTAATCCGCGAATTCCTTCTACTGGAACAGGATCAGGTACTTCTATATGTAGTAGGAACTCAGATTCGGAGGTATTGAATTCATAACCAATTTTATATCCTTCAGGATATTCAGCACCGATATTCGGCTTGCCTATTAATTCTTTCGAATATCTAGTATTCATTTCTAGATGTTCGATTATCATGAATACTGCTGCGTCTTCGCCTTGACTGTCTTTTGGGTCATTATAGATCTTGAATCGATAATCTCCTGTTTGAGATGGGACAAAATATTGGTGTTTTTCATCATTTGCGACTTGTTCGGGTATTCCTGCTGACATAGTATATGTTGATATTACAACCGTGCTTGGGTTCCTTACTTCAATATCGTAATCAGTTGCCTCAGCTGTATTATTTGTTACCCAGTCACCTACTAAGAAAATATGGTACTTGTGTCCCTCTCGTAGGTAGCAATGATATTCCTTTGAATCTGGATTATTATATTGTCCTAGACGAATTTCACCGGCCTCAATAATTTGAGGTTCAAAAGGTTTCATCAGTGTGTATGCTTGAACTCTTGGATAGGTTACTTGACTAAACAGAAATATTGTAAATAAAAAACAGACTATTTTAAATAATTTCCAATTTTTGTTCATTCTTTTTTCCTCTATGCGCATATTTGGTACTATTCCTTGACGTAATTGCCCTGTTTTTTTATGTTTTTTCAATTTACTTCCTTAAGGTAAAGATATCTTCCTTGTTTTTGATAAAGAGATTATGATTCAATAATATGGTTCTAAAATATCTAATACCTATTTTACTTTGGATAAACATCTACAGATGTATCTGGCGGCCAATCTATGGTTACAAAATCATCATACACTGTTGTGGTCCAAATTAGGAACTTCTTCTCGATAACAACGTGATATGTTCCATCGCTAGGTACCTCTACTTGATAACCTACGCCTATGGTATCCCATTCATCGAAGTATGTTATATTATCAAACTCATTAGTGACGAGAACTCTCATGAATAGTCCTCCTGCATGTATGTATATGTAGAATTTTTCAAGCATCCATTGGCCGTCACCATATGTCATTATTCCGTTTTCGTTTAGGAATGTGTTTCCTCTTTCTGTTGTTAGGCTTATCTCAAAGGTTTCGTTTTCTGTGGGTTCATGTGAAAAAACTATTGGATCTAATTCTGTTTCTTCTTGGGATAATATTGTTGTTGACACGCTATTGTTTTTCGCGTTTTCCCATACTCTGATAATGGTGACAGGTACTTCGCCATTATTTACAACAGTTAGGGTATAGTCTTCTGATGATGGGGCCACATATATCTGTAAGTCTTCAAGTTCTTTTTCCTCATCTAATCGGCTTGCATCAAGTTTTGCCTGCTCATAGTAAACGTCTGCTTGTCTCATCATTAGAAACATTGGCATAACTGCGCTGAACAATATTGCAATAAACACTAATGTGCCTAGTATACTTGAGATCCCTTTTCTATCGTACATAATATGTTTCATACTCCGAGTTGCTTTTTTCGGTCGTTACACGAATTGTTATCTCTTGGTTGGTTGGTAGTATTGGTTCATCACTCACATCAATCTCTATTTTTCCCAGTTCTTTTGATGAAATATGATATTCTAGTTCATTATACGATGTTTCGTTGATTTTTATTGTGGTATCAGCCGTTATTTCGATGCTGCCATAATTGTAGACCCAGATAGTGACTAACTCAGTACTACTATTGTAATACACTTTTTCAATATTGAACCTCTCAATAATTGTATGAACCATGTCAATGGTCTCATCAGCGTAATCATTAGCCATTGTTGATGCAGCTCCATAGCTATAAGACCAAACCATACCACCAATTGCCAATACCATCCCAGATAAAATAACTGAAGCTATGACCGGTGAAAGCGCTTTTCTTTTTATCAAATTAAACCCCCTCCTAGGTTCAGGTTCGATACCGCCCATATTCCCCCTAAAGATACCAAGCTAAGAAATGTAGCATGCTTGAAACCATTTGATACTCTTCCTGACACGATTTTTCCAGTTACTAGCCCAAGTGTAAAGCTGTGTATCGCTAACGGTGTGAGTAATGTTCTATAAAGCATAATTTCTGGTACACTTACTCCAAGGTTTGAACCTGTGAAGAATCCGAGAAACATAACCGTGGTACCTGTTAGTAGTGCTGCTCCTATGTATGGTACAATTAGAAGTGGCATTAGTACTGCTTTTTTCTCAGCTTCTAATTGTTGTGTGGACTCACTGAACTCTGCAAGAGTCTCTATGCTTTGTTCGGTTCCTCCGCCTACTTCCATAGTATCTATCAACAGATAGATGTTAACGAGAGCTAGCCAGTTTTTTATCTTAGATGAAAATTCGTCATATATTTGTCTTAATGGATATCCCCAGTTGATCTTTGTACTGATGTCTTGCAGATATGTGCTAAATCCACCATAGTCTCTTGATGCAAGTGCTTCGAGACTTTTCTCTGGGCTCATTCCTCCCTTTCTTACTTCAACTAGGTCTCTTAGGAACTGGGTGATACCGTCTTGTAGTTTTCCGTCTCGTCCAGCTGTATAGAAATCAGCGATCCAACCCGGTATTGAAATAAATAACAGCGTTATCGTAACTCCGATTGCTGCTTCTGTTCCTTCTGCAAAGTTCAACGATTCACGCATCCATATTATCATTGCCTTTAAAGCGGGTACTCTTAGGAACGATTCACTGAAGAATGGTAACACAATCTGTGTGGCTAACAGCGCCCCAAGAGGAATTGTTACGAATAATATGTAATATGGTTTCCAGTTAGTGATAGGATAGTTAAACTGCACCATATCTCCTGCATATAAGAATAAGAAAGATAATGCGGGCATTACTATGAAACTGAAAAGGAAGAACTGTGTAGGACTTATACTTACTCCCGCTGTTGGCAGACTCATTCCCACTACGAATACAAGGAATAAGCCGAGAACACCGAGTATGCCAATGATTGTATAAGCTTCCATGAGCATGGCAGCGGTTTCTCCTTTTGATTTGACATTGATTGAGAGGTTTCGAAACATGTTATGTGTCTGATTAAACAAGTAGTGTAGTGTGTCTCCGCCGGTTCTTACACTTGATGCATATCCTAGGAGTAATTCTTTGTAGTCTTTGATTTCGACTGCTTTTGCTGCTTGTTCCATGGCTGTAAGTGGGTCTACTCCAGTTGACATTACAATAGTTTCAATTCTGTCTACTTCGTCCTTCATTTTTGGTAGTAGATTCATTTTTTTCATTCTTAGGAAGCTCTCGAATGGGCTTAGTCCGCCACTGACCATTACGCTGATGTACATTGATGCATAGGGTATTTCGATTTGTAACTCACTCATTCTACTGCTTGCTTTCATTTGAGGCATAATTGCACCAAGTACGATGACTCCTCCTGGTATGATGAGGATTAGCGGTATCATTAGAAGTGGATTAATACCAAATAATGTTTGAAGTGGTAGTATGTTCATTAGAGATAGAATTAAAGCTGTTATTGGAATTATACTTGAAAGTAAGGCGTAGAAACTAATCATGCTGAAATATACTTCTGAGTGTACATTCATACAGGCTGCTTCTAAATGACGATCTACTCCTTTGAATGTGTTTGAAAGTACTTTTCCGACTCCGCCCAAATAGGCGTAGCAATAATCTCTGAAAAGCATTCCAAAGCCATCTGGATTGATCATGTGTCGTCCCCCTGGATCTCGTTCAGAAGATCATCTACATTATCCCAGTTGTTTTCAGTTGGAAGTATTTCATCCCCAGAGTTTTCTAATAAATCATCGATGTCTCCAGATTCAATGGTCTCTTCAATTATTTCCTCATGAGTCTCCTCATTAGTATCATTTTCTCTTTCTTCTCTCTGGTTCTGATAGTAGCTTAGTATTTTCTCAGCTACCTCGCGTTGATTCTCTACGCCGGTCTTGAACATGTTTTCAATATACTGCTCTCTGCGGTCAAGTTCTTCTAATAGTTGCTCCATGGTTTTGCCGCTGCTAACACTTATTTGTTGAATTATGTAGCTGTCTTTGAACATGGTTGTGAATGTGTCTGTTCTTGGGTCCCATCTTG
>CALGBN010000532.1 GCA_937877765.1 Candidatus Bathyarchaeota archaeon
ATACGAGATGTAGAGAGGTCTCGTGGGCTCGGAGATGTGTATAAGAGACAGAAATAATATCCGCGAAAAACACATGGGACGGCGTCAGCGGACGCTACAATATACTAGAAGCCAAGTTGTACCCAAAAATCACTACATAACAATTATAAACCATAACCCCAAAACAGGTTTGAGGAGAACGCGGTGATGTCCCGCCAAACAGCATAGGCCACAAGGCCCTACACGATTCTAATAGATGCTCCTCTGTTGCAAAAAACATATACAGCGCGAGCCATAACGGACACCACAAACACGGTTCCCCAGGGAATGAACACCAATGAGCAAAAAAGAAGAGAAAAAAGAGGAAGTAGTCTCCGAAGCCCTCAAAGCCGAAGAAAAACTACGCAGTATGTGGTACATACTAGACACCGATGGAAAGCTCTGGGAGTTCGACGACTTCGACTTCCAAGGCCATGACAACCTCCGCAAATTCAGCGGATACGAATACGAAAAAGACAGAAGCGTAACACAGACACCTCCCCACGTAGACCTAATGAGAAGCCTAGAGCTCGTTGACTATGAGCCAGCCAGCGACCCGGGGAACTTCCGGTACTATCCAAAGGGCAGGATGATCAAGGCGTTACTCGAAGAATACGTCACCAGCATGGTACACGATTACGGCGGCATGGAGGTAGAGACTCCCCTGATGTACAGCATGGAGCACCCCACACTCAAAAGCTACCTAAACAGGTTCCCAGCACGTCAATACACCATCGAGTCAGATGGTACTCCATACTTCATGAGGTTCGCAGCCTGCTTCGGACAGTTCCTCATGAGCCACGACGCTACTATCAGCTACAGAAATCTACCAATGAAGATCTATGAGATGACCCGCTACAGCTTCAGGCGTGAACAGCGTGGAGAATTAACTGGGCTAAGACGGCTCAGGGCATTCACCATGCCAGACGTCCACGCCTTCTGCAAGGACATCGATCAAGCGAAATCAGAGTACAAGAAACGTTTCCAGTTAAGCCAAAACGTCTTGAAAGGAATTGGCATAGATACCAATGACTACGAGCTAGCCATCAGGATGGTCAAGGACTTTTACGATGAAAACACCGACCTGATCAAAGACCTAGTCAAGATGCATGGAAAACCCGCACTCATCGAGATGTGGAATGAACGTTTCTTCTACTTCATGATCAAGTGGGACATGAACTTCGTAGATAACTTGGACAAGGCATCAGCACTAGCCACCGACCAGATAGACGTAGAGAACGGAGAACGCTACGACATACGCTACATGGACGAAGATGGAACCCAGAAACACCCCTACATACTACACTGTAGCCCAAGCGGAGCCATCGAAAGAGACATCTACGCATTACTAGAAAAAGCAGCCTTCGACATGAAGAAAGGCAAGAAACCATCACTACCACTGTGGCTTTCACCGACCCAAGTAAGGATAATCCCAGTCACCCATGAATACACTGAACTCGCAGACAAGATCAAGGACGAGTTCTGCAGCGTCCGGGTTGACATCGATAACAGGGATGAGACTGTGGGTAAGAAGATCAGGGAAGCAGAGAAGGAATGGGTGCCCTACATTATCGTAGTAGGTGAGAAAGAGATAGACGTAGAGAAATACAGCGTACGTGTACGAGGAAAAAAGAAGTCAGTCGAATACAGCGTACATGAGCTACAAGACGCGATACACAGCATAACCGCTGGAAAACCCTACAGACCGGTACCAGTACCCATCTATCTAGCCGATAGACCAAAATTCGTGGGTTAAACCCACAGCTATCTACCCAGAGTAGCGCCAGCGCTCTATCTGGGCGTTCTTTTTGTTTCCTTTCTTGTATTCCTTATAATGCTCTTTACAGAGATAGGCACGTTTCTCGCCTTCAGCGTCTACACCTGCTTGCTTAACCTTGGCAATATCCAGAGAACGCACCGCGTCCTCATTACAGCCCTTGACGCTACACTTTGTACCCTTGCTGATACGTCCCATTGTTATCGGGTATTCTGGACACGAGGCTACCTATAAAAGTAGTTAAGACATCAGAAAACGTGGCTCATTATTCCTCTTTGATAAATTCAGATACGACCCTAGCATGTCGCCCAAGACACTCAATAGCTATATTATAATCTGGGAAACTATTCAATCCACACTCAGGGGAAACATACCCCACGCGTTCGATACCAAAAGAATCAACGACTTTTCCCAGCCGTTTCCGTAGTATCTTGGGGTTCTCCAAAAACAGGATGGGATCTACTGAGTCTTTTCTTATATCAGACCAGACTTCTCCGATCTTCTCGGGAATATTTCCCTTGTACCCCTTTGCTATAAAATGCGATTGTATGAGATTATCATACTGGGTTACTCCAATTGATGCGAAAACCTGTTTATCCGTCTCCTCAAGTCGCTTTTTTGTGGATTCTTGCGTATAGAAGGGATCTCCCACATGGCATGATATCATGTCGAGGTGTTCTGCTTCCCAAAATAGGTTTTCTGATGTGTTATGCAGGTGTATACTTGTTTCTAAGCCATGTGTCCTAGCTATGACACATATCTTATCCCATGCTTTTCTTAACAAGTCTCTTCCCGTGGAGCCATAATCAAGCATATGATCATTCAGGAAACCAAGAACAGGTTCATCAATACTAAGATGTACAGTCTCAGCACTACTATTACTGAAAACACTATTCTCAACTATACGTGCCAAGACTTCACCAAGCTCAAGATATAACCCTGGAGTCTTTACTTGAAAGAAACTCGCCAAGGTATATGGCCCAGTGATACACACCTTGATTTGTGCTTTTTCTCCTACGGTCTCGTCATATAGTCTTCTTGATTCTCGTCGTAATGCCACTATCTCGGGTATGGCTGATCCATTTTTCGCCTTGAGTGGTTTTACTTTGATCAGGGTTCCATTACTTTTCTCAATACCCTCAATAAGCTCCAAGAACATCTGATTCATGTCCCTAAACTGAGGATAGTTGGGCACCTCTATTCCAGCTTCGATTTTATCCTTGAAAGCTGAGACGACTTCTTCCTGAAAAGCAAGATAATCATGATTACTGACGCCTAGGTATGGTATGAGCCCATTGGTTTTTCTGGCTCCGCTGTAGATTACATCTGATTCTATGCGTTGGGGTACGCTTCCAACGTCCGAGCTTATCATATGAGTACTGGAACCCTACCGAAGATTCCCAATTTAAACTTATTCCTTTAATCCATGTTTCAATTAATATTATATTACTAATGGAAT
>CALGBN010000533.1 GCA_937877765.1 Candidatus Bathyarchaeota archaeon
AGAAGACGGCATACGAGATGTAGAGAGGTCTCGTGGGCTCGGAGATGTGTATAAGAGACAGGGATATGTATGCTGATAATCTCACTCCACCCTACCAGCTCGTCAAGAGTCATCCACCTGAATCCAAACTCGTTTTCCTTCTCAGGTTTTCTTGTACGACTCCAGTAACCTATCTCGGCGCCGAAAGCCTGCATCCTATGGGCTGTAGCTTCACCTATTCTACCTAACCCAATGATTCCAACCTTTTTCCCCGCTAGCTCAGCTCCTATAAGGTCACTGTATTTCCTACTCCACTGCCCTGCTCTTACCGCTTTATCAGCGGAGACCACGTTTCTGAGCAGCGATAGGGTTAACGCCATAGCCATTTCAGCCACCGTCACGGTCAAAGCGTCAGGTGTATTGCATACGACTCTTCCAAGCTCCTTTGCAGCCTCCAAATCAACGTGATCACAGCCAATTCCATGGACGCCTATTGCTTTGAGTCTTGGATTCTGCTCCATGAGGTTTCGTGTAATCTTGATGCTTCCCCGGGTGATGAGACCATCAGCCTCCCCGGCTTTCAACGCCAACGTATTCTCATTACTTCCCGGAGGTAGCTCAATTACCTTGACGCCTTTTTCTTTGAGGTATTCTACTCCCATCCTGTTGATGGGCTCAGTTACAATTACGGTGAATGACAAACCAGTTCAGAAAAACAATGTATAGAGAAGGGTTAAGGTTTAAGGTGAGGATTCGGGCGTCTGCGTCCTCTTCTGGCTCCCTTCTGGGGCTCCTTCTTGGCTCGACGAAGCCTCTTGTCAAGTGCATCCACCAAGCCGTCAAAGGTCTCCATAAGCCCCCAACCTTTGTTCTCCACGTTGTAGCTGATTGTTGGTCCTATGGCTCTAGCTGTGATGGTGTATCTTGTGCGCTCTCCCTTACTGCGCTGGGACTTTACCTTGACACTTACCTCGGTGATATCCTCCCTGATCTTCATGGAACGCATCACAGCACGCCTGATCTTATCCTCAACCACCGCTGTCTCAAAGAAATCCTCCCCATCAATTCCTACAATGTAGACCGGAAGAACCTGTTCTGGCATGACGCTTTGAATCACAGTGAGCAGTTCTCGGTGAGTGATAATGCCGTGAAGCTTTTCTTCATCAGCAACGAGACAGTATTTCTCACCCATCTTGTTAATCTGCTTCACAACCTCCAAAACACTGGCTTCCGGTGAGATCGTTAAAGGCTGTTTATTCATGAAGCCTCCCACTTGTCCGGGGAACTTGCTGCCTTTTTCTCCGCTTCTGTCACCTGTGGTGGTCTTGCCTTGTGCTGTGATGAATGTGGTGACTATGTCTTCTCCCGTTATGATGCCTACTAGTTTCTCATGGTTTGTAACCGGTATGTGGCTGTAGCCTTTATCCAGCATCATGCGTCTAGCGTGGGCAATAGGAGTCTCCTTGTCAACAGCGATAACAGGGGCGTTCATGATTTCCTTGGCTTTAATCTGTTTCAGATCCGGTACATCAGATAACTCCTTGGTAATATCCTGTTGACTCAGTAGAGTGATTTCATCTCTTGAGACTACTGGGATGGCAGTGATATTATTCTTAACAAGTATGTCAACAGCCTCAAGTACGCTAATATTAGGTGAGACTGATCCGACCTGTTTCCATATTGACTCGATCTTCGTTATAGCCGGTTGATCTACTCCTAGAAGATCACGCATGGTAACAATTCCATACCTGTCTCCACTTGCTGCTACAGCTCCGTTTCGATCAGTGTCTTTGAATACTCCGAGCACCTTGCTGGCCGGGTCATCAGGGTTGAAGACGCTTCCAGTTTGAAGTTTAAGTTCGGATATATTACTCTGGGCAAATTCTTCTAATGTTTTTGTCACCTTAATAGAACCCGTATATTGTATGATGTTTGAGGTTAAAATAGGTTGCATATTTGGGTGGATACCTTTAAAAATAATTCAACATTAGAACCTATAATCCTATGTGCACCTTCACCATGATCTATAAGTTGTTAGAAGACTACCCCATCATTGCCCTACATAACAGGTATCTGGGCTTAAACACCCTAGAAACTCCGCCAAAAAGAATCGGTAACGGGGTCTTTGCGCCTATTGATTATGACTCACAGGGCACATGGATAGGGTTCAACCGTGATGGTTTATTCCTCGCAATAACAAACCAAGAAACCGAGACCATTGAAAACCCTCAACGTAGCAGAGGATTACTCGCACTCGATATACTAGACGAGTGCAGTACATCAACCGATGCAAAAGAATACCTCATGAACCCAGACATCAGACCACTATACCGCCCCGGAAACTTTATTGTAGCTGATAATCGAAACGCTTGGCATGTGCTATGGGACCATGTCACCACTGCTTGGAGATTGATGCCGGGTCCATACGCGATTGGCGTTGTAACCATGTATCCCGGTATCAAGATGAATAAACGCGCTGAGAAGATTGGACCCGACTCTGAGAAACGCCGCCGTAGGGCGTTCCAGTTGTTGAACGGGTTCCAGCCCGAGAATGTTGACGCAGCCATAGACAAGATGATGAAGGTCTCAGCTGACCACGAGTACGGTAAGACCACTGCTTCTATTTGCTGGCACAGCGACGAGTACAAGCAGACTAGCTCAACAATAATGGCGATAGCGTCTAATCCTACGTTATCACGTGTACTATACTGTCCCGGTAACGCATGCGAGACCCCATTTGATGAATACAGGGTCTCATTCGACTAGATTAGTGAGTCCAATCTCTTCCGCCATCTTCTTGGCGTCCAGTTTCTCGGTTAGGCTTAGTTTTCTGTTTAGCTGGGGGTGTTTTGATGCATGCCACTCTGGGCGGTACTGGAACATGAGGTTGACCCTTGTGTCTGGTCCAAGGTTGTCGTGTATCCACTGTAGTATAGGTCTCGTGCAGCACTCGTTGTGCTCAGGGAGCACCAGTACCCTGATTATGAGTTCTCCATACTTGTTCGCCATCAGGTGGTTACGGGTGGCTGCTTCCCAGTATTCGGGGGCGTCACTGACCTCCTCAGCGCACTTGTTGTTACCGTATTTGAAGTCAAGCAAGTATAGATCGATGAATCCTGCTAGCAGCTTCGCTGTCTCATGGCTATACCAACTGTTGCTATTCCACACAGTGGCGATGGGTTTCTTCACATAGTTGAATGTCTCCAACCAGTGCCAAACATAGGGCGTAGGGTCCCCTCCCACCATATTGATGTTCCTACAGCCTTTCTCTGTTAGATCAGCTACTTGACGCGCCATCCTCTCCGGGGTGAGGTTATCTCCGTTGCTATGCCACTGGCTGATGTCCCAGTTCTGGCAGTGAAGACATCTGATACTGCATCCCCCAGTGAAGATTGTGCCCGACGGTACCAGTTCAGGCTCCTCTCCCATGTGGGGGAAAGCCGAGAACAAGCTAAAATTACGACCTGCTTTGCAGTAGCCCTTGTCCCCATGGAGTCTGTCTGATCCGCATCGTCGCTCACAGAACTCGCAGTTCTGCATTATTCTATGTGCGAGGAGTATCTTGAGGTCTAGGAAGCTTTGCTGTGTTTTTCGTGGTTTGCGTTTGATATTTGTCTCTATCTCATTATATGTTTCGAGGAGCGTGTCATGTTTTTCCCAGAGGGTCTCAGTTTCATCTCTTCTGCTATATTTTGCTTCGATTGACTGGGCGATCATGTATTTTGGGTACCGTTTCCCTCGGACTACATCCATGTATCGTGGTAACGCTGTCTTTACTCCGGATAGATCAAGGGCGTTTACCGAGTCGGATCTTCTTGCGCTCCACATCATTACAACCATTGATGCGCTGCTTTTCATGGTTTCTGATAGTAACCATTATACATTTTCTCGATTAACTCCAATCATGGAGTCACGGTATACGCTGGTTGAGGAAAACGGTGTCAGGTGTACTATATGCCCTCACCAATGTGTGATAGCTGAGGGAAAACGAGGGATATGTTACACCAAGGAAAACCAAGATGGCAAGATAATCGACCTCAGCTATGGAAGAATCAGCGCATTAGCCGTTGACCCCATCGAGAAAAAACCATTAGCTCACTTCTATCCGGGGAGCCTAGCTTTGAGCATCAGTAGCATCGGATGCAACTTTACTTGTCCATGGTGCCAGAACTATGGGCTCAGCATGAGCAAGATCGATGATGTCCACACAAGGTACATGGAGCCTGAGAGCGTCGTGGAGGTCGCGTTGACTCAGGAATGCACCAGTATCGCCTACACGTACAATGAGCCCTTGATTAACCTCAACTATATTCAAGATACAGCCGAGTTCGCTTATGAGTCTGATGTGAAGAACGTCTTAGTCACCAACGGATACACCAGCATACCAGCCTTCAGCAACGTAGTAGAGTATATTGACGCGGCTAACGTGGACTGGAAAGGCTGGAACCCCGAGTTCTACCGGAAACACTGTGGCGCAGACATGTACAAGGTGGTTGACGCAACAGAGTATATGCACGACAACGATGTGCACGTAGAGATAACTTTCCTAGTAATACCCACGGTCAACGATGACCCTGAAGAGATCAGGGGCTGTCTCTTATACACATCTCCGAGCCCACGAGACCTCTCTACATCTCGTATGCCGTCTTCTGCTTGAA
>CALGBN010000534.1 GCA_937877765.1 Candidatus Bathyarchaeota archaeon
ATATATTACCTATCTTATAAACATAACGCTGGTAAGACATATACAAAAAACCAAATGAAAAAAAGATTAGGCATTTACCTTGTCTAGGTAAAGCTTTCTTCTGTAGAGTACACCCATTACGTCGGCTGCCCTCTCAGGAGTAGTATAGACCGGAACACGTGCTGCCTCCAGTATCTTGGCTGACTCACCTGCAACGTCTGCTGATGGATCGATTACAATGACTGGCTTGTCATACTTCTTGTATGTGCTGAGCAGAGTATTGTTGATCCAAGTGTACATTCCTGTCAAGTCCTCGTCCGCGACGTCTGGGAACATGGTCTTGATGATGCTGGTTCCAAGGCTGATGGTGATCATGCCGTGGATCTCTGGCTGCTTCAAGACAATGTCCGGGACATTGAGGAAGCTGTTCATGTTCAAAGTAGCAGTCAAGTCTACTGGGTTCTTGGCGTTACCGAAACCTGGGATCAGCTCCTGTATTTCTGCCTGAGCCTCCTCGCTGAAGGTTGGAACCTTGAGTCCGTTCTGGATTAGCCTGTCCGCGGTCTCTACGGCTACGCCGCCGCTGTTACTGACGATGGCAATGTTCTTTCCCTGTGGGAGTGGGCTGTAGAGTAGACCCTTGACGTAGTCGAACATTTCAGCTGAGTCGTATGCCCTGATGACACCTGCCTGTCTGAAGGCTGCATCATAGACCTTGTCGCTTCCAGCGATTGATCCTGTGTGGCTTGCGGCTGCTTTACTGCCTTCCGCTGTTACGCCGACCTTGATAGCCACAATAGGCTTCTTCTTTGTGACTTCTTTTGCTGCCTCGTACCATTTGCGTCCGTTCTTGAGTCCCTCGATGTACATGGTGATGATCTTTGTGTCATCATCTTGTCCGAAGTACTCTAGGTAGTTCCAGCCCTTGAGGTCAGATTCGTTTCCGCTGCTCACAAATTTACCTACGCCTACACCCATGGCTGATGCCCTGATGTATAGCTGTAGACCGTATCCGCCGCTCTGGCTGATGAAAGCTACCTCACCGCTATCGTGGAGGAATGGAATCATCAATGCGCTGAGCTTTGCCTCGCTGCTGGTTACGCCCATGCAGTTTGGACCGATGAACCTTGTGTGTCCATCCGCGATCTTTTTGATGTCTTCAATTAGCTTTTTTCCTTCCTCGCCTGCCTCGCTGAAGCCGCTTGTGATAACGACAGCTCCCTTGGTTCCGATGTCCGCAAGGTCTTGGAAGACTCCGGGTACGAAACGTGCTGGGACGACTACCAAAGCCATGTCAACGGGTTTACCGATGTCCTTGACGTTGTGGTAGCATTTGAGGTCGAGAATTTCATCTGCTTTTGGGTTGATGGGGTAGATTGGGCCCTCGAAGCCGCTCTGCTTGATGGCGTTTAGAAGCATGTATCCCCACTTGAAGGGGTCAGTGCTTGCGCCTACTACAGCTACGCTCTTGGGTTTGAGTATTTTATCTAGTGCAATGTTAGCATCCAAGTTATTTCAACTCTGATGGTTTCATGAAAAGGTGCAGCCAATCCTATATAAAACTGTATCAAAGCGGAGAGTTTCAATTCCCTAGAATAAATACTATTGAGCATCTGAGTGGTATATCAGGTAACTTAGCGTCACTATGTGTTCCGCTGACTTGTTTCTTGGTAATTAGGTGTCGATTTTTTATCCCCTTATACTTAACATTGTTAGGTAATGTTTATATCTAACAGTGTTATGCCTAACAGTGTTAACCATGAGTCACGGGGATAAACACTGCTGCCACGGACACCACCCACTACCAGAAAGAGGCTGGGTACAGTTCCTACTCCTACTAGTGATTAACGAGGAGCCAATGCACGCATACCAGCTCAGCGAAGAACTGGAAAAACGCAGACTCGTCAGAAAAGACCGCTTCAAGACAGGAAGCCTATACACCATCCTAAACAGGATGGAGGAAAAAGGTATACTATCCTCACAGCAAGAGGAAAGCGAGGAAGGACGACCGAGACGAGTCTACAGTATAACCGAGACAGGAAAATCAAGTCTGAAGAACGGTTTAGAGCACATGCTCAGACGTAAGAGGCTGCTCGATGAACTAGAAAGATATTATCAGCAGTATTTCCCGGATGCTCAGGGTAACGGAGAACAAGAAAATGCATAGACACATGCACAGACAAGGTATGCATGGACACTGTGGCTGCGGATGCCACGGCGTAATGTCCGTTGAGGAAGAGGTCGAGATGCTTGAGAAAGCAAAAGAGTACCTTGAGGCTCAGCTTACCAACGTCGATGATAGACTATTGAAGCTGAAGGAGTAAACCACAGGGTAGCGGCGCTCCCTCAGCCTCATCAAGAGAATCCCCTTCTTTTTACTTAACCCTTATTCACCTATCTCTGTGTTGTATCTGTCTCTTATACACATCTGACGCTGCCGACGAATTAGACGGTGTA
>CALGBN010000535.1 GCA_937877765.1 Candidatus Bathyarchaeota archaeon
GATTGTGGGATCATCCTTGGGCATACCAAGCGCCACCACAACCACGCCGGCATCACCGATCCAAAGCTGTTTACGAGCCTTCTCAGCTAACTTCTTCTTGGTGTCCGAGTCACGGACTATGATAAACTTCCAAGGCTGTTTGTTTCCAGCGCTTGGGGCGAGCCTAGCGGTCTCTAGTATGGTCTTGAGGTGGTCCTCGGGTATTGGGTCTGGTTTGTATTTACGTACGCTTCTTCGTGTCTTGATTGCATCAATAACATTCATACTGAAAACACGGAGATCGATCTACTTAAACCCAAACCCATGGTTGAATCTTTAAGCACCATCAACAATAAACTAAACATGACGTACAGGATAGCCGTGGCAGACTTCAGCCACGAGACCCTAACATTCTGCCCAGAACCCACAGACCTCAAGGCATGGGAGGAAGGCACCATAAAATACGGGCCAGAAACCCTCAACACCGAGGGCGAAGGACAAACCTACATCAGCGGCTTCAAGGACGCATTCGAGAATGAGGAAGACTTCGAGCTAGTGGGTATACTGGACGCAGGATGGCCCAAAACCACTGGATATGGTAGCTGGGTAAGCACTGAGGCGTTTGATGTAATCACAGGTAGAATAACCTCAAGACTAGGTGAACTCAGACAAGTTGACGGTGTCTATCTTTCGCTACATGGTGCGATGGCTGTAACCAATGTTCCACGCCCAGAAGCCGAGATAGTAAGACGCGTAAGGAAGGTGGTGGGTGATGTGCCCATCATGGTTACTTTTGATCTTCACGCCAACGAGGACATCGAGATGGCACACGCAGCCGACGCAGTGTTCGTTTTAAAGACGTATCCACATCTGGACAGCCATATCATTGGACGTAAGGCTGGAGAATGCATGATTAAGACCCTCCGGGGAGAATTCAAACCCACCATGGCTTACAGGAAACCAAAAGTGGTCTCAGCAAGCGTATTCCAGGCATCAGAGTTCCCACCCATGAAACACGTCTATGATAGGTGCAGGGAATGGGAGAAGAAAGGCGTCTTCTGCGCATCAGTGGCCCCGGGATTCGCATACGCTGATGTCCCAGACCTAGGAGCAAGCGTATTCGTAGTCACCAACGATGACCACGAGCTTGCCGAGGAATGCGCCCAAGACATCCACGACCTAATATGGAGTCTACGCGAAGAATTAACTCGGAAGTTACCCGGTGCCAAGGACGGTGTAGCTCAGGTATTAGACATGATCAAGAAAGGCACAAAGCCCATCACAATCGCGTACCATGATGAGCGCCTTGGTGACGGAACCCATGTACTCAGAGAACTGCTGGATCAGAGTGCGGAGAACTGGTGTGATACCTGTCTAGCCGACCCAACGGCTCTCTATGAAATGAATGAGAAAAACAAGGTGGGAGACACTGTTGAGTATACGATGGGCGCATGGCTCCACGAGATCAGTGGAAAACCAGTCAAAGTCAAGGGCAAGATAGAATACCTAGGACCACTGGAGTGGATAGAGACAGGTCCCATGGGGCGAGGCGCTGAGCGGATAATAGACCTCGTGGCTATGCTTGACCTCGGTAAAAACAGGCATCTCGTAGTTACTGAGAGACTATATGCTCCAATGAGCGCTGACCCGTTGAAGGTAATGGGTCTTGACATGGATTCATTGGATATCGTGGTTTTGAAGAGCCGTGTACACCATAAGGCATGGTGGGATACTTGGAGCACTGTTGACTTCCCTGTTGATCCACCGGGACTTGGACCAGCCAACCTAGGGTTACTAGAGTATACCCATCTTGCTTGGGACCTTTATCCTATAGGTGAAAAGTACCGGAAGTAGCGTTTTTTCATTTATTCATCAATTTTTTATACAATATGTAATTAAACATTGAATAATTTTTTATGTTCTGGAACTAACAAATACTCGTGTCTGATCAAAACAGTCTTGTCTGGTATATCAACATCTCACATCTGAACAAGTACCTATTCCTCGACATAATGAAGGCACTTGGAGCAGCCGCAGCACTATTACTTGTGATTCAGTTGCTCCCAATCGGACAATCAGCAACTACACTTTCAACGATAATAATGGCGGGACTCGTTTTCTGGGGGGTAGCCTTGGTTATCAAGTTATTCACAGCATTCAACGGACATAGTATCCGCTTTACACTAAACGAGGAAGGAGTAACCGCCATGGCTAACGAGGGAAAACTAGGGCTCAGCCATGTAGCAAGACAAGTCTCAACCATGAAATGGGGCCCAATGCACGCAGGCTCCATGAGAGCAGAGAACATTGAACCAGAAAAGACTCAACTAAGTTGGAACAATGTCACTAGTGTGAAAGTTGACAAGGAGAGCCGAGTAATATCCCTCCGAAAAGGAAACCTTGGCTCTATGCGGCTTTACTGCAGCGAGGATAACTTTGAAACTGTGCTTGGGGTAGTATACGATAAATGTAGCCTGATGCAGGTGGCTTAGTGTTCATTTTTCCATTACAGATTAATCTGGTGGATATTCATTGAATCGTGGATTATCTTTTAAACAATCATTCCACCCTATAGCCCATGTTACCCGAAGGACGATCATTCCAGAAAAGTAAAGACCTCCTAAGAGACGCCATAGACATCCATATTCATGCTGGGCCTCACCTAACCACAAGCCCAAGAAGCGTCACACCCGTTGAGGCAGCCCTACAAGCTCGCCGCGCAGGAATGAAGGCAATAGTCTACATGGACGTATTCCAGATGAGCAACGGCACAGCCCAGATAGTAAACGAGGTAGTGCCAGACTTCAAGACCTATGGAGGAATCAACCTCAACACAGTGTTTGGAGGCATAAACCCACGAGCCGTAAGAACAAGCCTCACCTACGCTGGTGGAGCAAAATACGTTGCATTCGGTACTCACAGCACCCACTGGATGACCAGCCGCGAGGGACACTATATTGATGGCGAGTTCAAACCATTCCACACATTTGATGAGAAATTCAAACGAGAAGAACTTGGACGCTCAATCAAGATACCAGTTGACGAGGCACCAACACCAGAAATAGTCGAAATACTAGAGATGGTGGCAGCACACCCAGACGTCTACTTGATTACTGGCCATGTATCAGCACCCGAAGCAGTCAGACTTGTGGAGCTAGGGCACGAGTACGGCATAAAGAAGATGGTAGTAAGCAGCACCATATTCAAGATAGCAACCATGGACCAGCTTGCCCACATGGCAGAGCTCGGAGCCTATATTGAATACACACTTGCCGCATATGGAGCCAGCAGCGGAACACGCAAAACAGACTATTACGCGGAGATCAAGTACGCAAGCGACTCTATCCCAAGCAACTTACCAAAAACAAGCGTCAAGACAGTAGCCAAGCACATCAACGAGCTAGGAGCCGAAAACTGCATCATAGCCACAGACTTCGGAGTCTATACCCTACCACCACCAGTGGAGGGACTACGTGAGTTCATCGCGTTACTGCTGGACCTCGGATTAACTGATGAGCAGATAAAAACAGTTGTGCAGGAAAACCCTGCAAAGCTTCTAGGATTATAGGTGAGGTAGACCCAGAATCGTCTCTGGGTTTGTCTTACTCAGTTTTCTAATGTCTTCTTGGGGTACGCCCATATCGAGGAGACATGCTATGAACTCTCTGAAGCCTTCTACTGGTTCAGGCAGCGTGTAAACGCCGAAATCGGTGCAGATAACACAATGTTCTGCGCCAAGCTCCATGATCTGTTCAGCAACATGCTTTACTCCGCCTTCTTCAGTTCCACTCATTCCCTCGTCTATTGAAGCGTACTCGCGTTCAACATAGTAGTGAGTCTTTGGGATCGTAGTAGTATGTGTATATGCTGCAAGTGTGTACTCTATGAAAGCGCCCTTATCCACCATGTACTGAAGCTGATCCATAGACGCGATCTTGGTCACCGCGCTGCTTACAACCACTTTCTCGATGCCATACTCTTCAGCGAAATCAACTAGCCTTACACCCTCATCTGCTGAGACGTGCCCAGTGATCATATACACATGGGGATTATCAGCGATCAACTTCAATATCTCGTCAAGCTCAGGACTCGGAGCCTCATCAGGGATTCTGATGCATCTGTCCAGTTCCTCTGTTTTGAACTTGGGGTATAACTCGCTCAGGGGTACAAACTTGTCGTCAATTACTCTGCCTTCTCTGGCCGCTTGATAATATGTGCTGTGGGCTCCGAAGCTGATGTACTTGGCTCCGTCGCCATACTTGAGCGCTGTCTTCACTGCCCGTGGATTCATACCACCGTACACAGTGTTGAGAATCAAGCCACCATAGACCTTGAAATCAGGGACCTCCCTGTTTACAAGCCACGCAGTTCCGTTACTCATCTCGAACACATCCATATAGACTATGGACTGCATGCCTGCGTCTCTTGCCTTTCTTGCGGCTTGAAATGGATCTACTCTACGTGGGCTGCTGAATATGTGGGGCCCAGCGTGTACGTGAATATCAATGCTGTTTTTGAGCAACTCCTGTGACAGCTCAAAACTTCTTCCCTCTGGTAGTATCATGAATATCCTGAACAGATAGGGTTTATTGGATAAAAACTACTCCATAAAACAGACAATTCATAGATAAAACATCAAAATAAAGCCGTCCAATGGATTACTCTATCTTAACCCCAAACCTGAGAATAGCCAAACCAATAAAGTTCACAACCACAGCGATATTGAATATACTACGGAAACCCATCAACTCGGCAAGATAACCAGCAACAACTGGAGTAATCGCCCCAATAACGCTACCCGGCATAAAAAACAACGCATACCCGAGTCCCCGCTGTTTTCTAGGCGTCAACCGCGCCATAATCGCGCTCCTCGCCGCCATACCCAACACACCGGAGAACCCATACAGGATGTATAACCCCATAAACAACATGTTACTTGGTACTTGGAACGAGATAGCCAGAAAACTGAACGCCACAAAGAGCGATATCTCTAACCAGTTCTTATCCCCTAGACGTGCAGCCATATATCCTCCTATGGGGGCTGCGATTAAGCCACTCAATGTGTTGGTGCTTGATATGAAAGAGGCTAACGCTAACTCCATACCCCTGATATCCTGAAGATACAGCACTAAGAACGTGGTAATCATGCTTGTGCCTATGGTTCTGAAAGCCTGATAGGTTAGGAACAATACGAGGTTCTTGGTGAGGAATCGTTCACTGTCACCTGTTTCCTCAGGCTCATTTGCCTTTTTATCCTCCGGCTTATCAGCGGGAAGCCTGAGAACCATAATAATCCCAACAATCATTGGCGCAGCAAGGAAAAGATAGACCTGCCTCCACTGCCAAGCCAAAACACCCACCAATAAACTTACAGACAGAGGCCCAAGAGCATGACCAAGAGTACCTCCAGCTCCATGGAGTCCCAGAGCTTTGGCCCTGTCCTCTGGTTTAAACATGATTGTGGTAGCCGCGTAGCTTGCTGGGTGATAAATTGAGGTATTTATGTAGATCAAGCTAACAGCAACAACAAGCATCCACGGAGCCGTAGCCGTCCCAGCGATTACCCCACCCGCCACCGTGAATAAAAGACTCAATAAGAGCATCTTCTTGGGGCCAAACCTGTCTGATAGAAGCCCTACAGGGATACCTAGTAGAGCTGAGCTCAATGATGGAATTGCTGCAATGAGTCCAAGCTGCTGTAAGCTCAAGTTAAACTCGTTTCTCAATTCACCGAATATAGCCGTGTGCACGCCACTTGGTAGATGCGTCAAAACATGAGTGAACGCCATCACCAGCAGCCCATAGCTGATTACAGTGCTCTTTTTCTTTTCAGTCAAATTGGGGCCTCGAATGCCAGTTGGATGGATTTATGTAATTTAAATATAGTTGAATCCCTCAACTACTGGATCATAAACCAGTATTTTCGCTTATTTTATATCCGATCCTCTGATCGTTTACCCTATGTACAGCTTCGTGGACGCCTTCAGGGACGGTAAGACCGCTGAAAAAGTAGTACAATACATCAAACAAGCCTCCGGAGACAGACGATTCAGAATAGTACACATATGCGGAACCCACGAGGACGCCATAATGAAAAACGGCATCCGCAACATGCTACCCCGAAACGTAGAAGTCCTAATGGGACCCGGGTGCCCAGTATGCACAGTACCACCCAACAGAATCGACTACACCATAAAACTAGCCGAACAAGGCGCAATCGTCACCACCTTCGGCGACATGATGAGAGTCCCCGCAGGCTTAGGAAGCCTCGCAGACGCCAAGGCAAGAGGCCACGACATCAGAATGGTCTACAGCATCCACGACGCAGTAAAAATAGCCCAAGAAAACCCAGACCGAGAAGTAGTACACTTCGCAGTAGGCTTTGAGACCACGGCACCAACCACTGCTAGTGAAATCCTTGCAGGTCCTCCCGAGAACTTTAGCGTCTACTCGGCGCATCTTTTGATTCCCCCTGCTATGGAGGCTTTGCTGGAGATGGGGGTCTCTCAGATTGATGGCTTCATTGACCCCGGTCACGTAAGCACCATTATTGGTGAGGTAGGGTATCAGGCGGTTCATGATAAGTATCCTGTACCACAGGTAATCGCTGGGTTTGAGCCCCTTGATATCCTATTCAGCATAGCTCTCATCATCAAACAGAAAAACGAGGGACGAGCCGAGATAGAGAACACCTATCAGCGAGCAGTCAAACCCGAGGGACTACCACAAGCACTAGCGATGATGGATAAGGTATTCCAGCCCGAGGCTGCGCCATGGAGAGGAATCGGCACCATACCTGAGTCCGGGCTCCAGCTACGACCAGAATATGAGCAATACGACGCTTCAAAGAAATTCGATATACTCGTAGAAAGCGACTACAGCATGCCACCAGGCTGCAAATGCGGTGAGGTACTACGAGCCATGATATACCCATGGAACTGCCCACTCTTCAACAAGACATGTAACCCAGACAACCCAGTAGGACCATGCATGGTAAGCCACGAGGGAAGCTGCTACATCGCTGCAAGATACGGTGTAGAGGAACTATGATCCGGGCACATATCACTGTAGAAGGCAGAGTACAAGGCGTAGGATACAGAGCCAACACAAGACGCATGGCAAACCAGCTAAAACTCAAAGGCTGGGTAAGAAACTTACGAGACGGAAAAGTCGAGATCATTGTCGAGGGAGAGGAAGAAATGGTTGATCGCCTCATCCAGTGGTGCCACAGAGGACCCACAAGCGCCTACGTAAGCAAAGTATCCTCTGAGAAATCAGAGGCGTTGAGTGAATTTGATAGATTCCGCGTGAAATCCAACCTGTAAAACAGGGAGGGGGGGGTAAGTGCATCGCAGCCGAAACCAGCCTTCTTATACCTGTCTCTTATACACATCTCCGAGCCCACGAGACCTCTCTACATCTCGTATGCCGTCTTC
>CALGBN010000536.1 GCA_937877765.1 Candidatus Bathyarchaeota archaeon
TTGGAGAGTTTTAACCCAGTTATCTACGGTATGCCTTGCTGGACAGTCGGCGGGGTCTAGGCTGTGTATCTTTCGTAGGGTCATGGCTAGAATCCTTACAGCTGTTTTGTGCTCAGATGGTTTTACTTGGTAGGTTGGGATTCCCTTGATCTCTGTTGTGAGTAGGTACTCTGTTGATGATTCTTTATGGTAGTAAACTGGTTCGGGTGTGGGTACTCGTTGGTTGATCCATTTGAGCATCTGGTACTCGGAGTCTAACCTGTTCGTCTGATCGCTTCTAGTCTTCAGATAGAGCCTTGGCTCTGATTCACTTGTCAATACATAGATTGTGGCTTGGCTCTCATTGTAGGGATGCTTAGAGAAAGTATATCCTGTGAGCCGTTCAGCTAGCTCATCAGGCAACCTTGTAGAGAGTCCTTCGCCCATAACCAGTATGAACCTTATAGTAGCCCTTCAATTCTTCGTCCAGCTCAGAGTCACCAGTATCTACACGTAATGGATGACCTCGTAAAGCAGCTAGCTTGTCCGGTGAAGCCACAATTATAATATTGTTTTTCCCTACTGCTCTGATAACCCGGGGGCTGATCTGTTGATTACCCCTACCGAAAACAAATCCCTGTCCACCGATAACAGTCACAACTAGTCGTGTATCCTTATCATCAATGGTCTCCAGTATCTGCTCCTCGTTCACATCAGAAGCCACCAATTCACGGTTCAATACAATATCCACACCCAAAAGCGTCTTCTCGACGCCTAAAATCTCCGCAATAGGCTCAACAGTGGTCCCGGGTCCAAGCACATAATAGACATCAGGGAGCATCTCGTCGGTTAGCTCGTTTGCTATCCCAATCTTGCTGGACTCATCAGTGAGTACGCTGGACTCTTTTCCGCCCTGAATGTATTCCTCCACGTATAGGGTCTTCATGTAGCCATAGAGCCTTGCTTGAAGAGTATTGTTTCTGAAGGCTTCCTCGTCGATGTCCATGACCTCCTCTAACTTGAAATCGATGCTGCCACCTTCGATAAACCGTTTCAGTAGCTCACCTGCTCCTCTCGGATCAACCGCGTAGACACCGGAATGAATCTTGACCCCAGTAGGGATACCAAGAACCGGTATCTTGTCACCTACCACAGAGTAGATGTCACGTGCGGTACCGTCTCCTCCTGCGAAAACAAGCAAATCCAAGTCCTGTTCAAGCATGAGTTCCGCCGCATGTTTTGTGTCCTCGGCGGTAGTATCATTCACCAGTTCACCGATGACGATTGGTTCTAGTCCGGCTTCACGTGCCTCGTTTTCACCCATCTCCTTGGGATACGTGTATAACTTGAAATCGAGACCCTTGAGCTCTTTCAGTGCCTCAACTGTACGCTGAGGCGACATAGGCACAGCTCCAAGCTCTAATGCTTTTTTTCTAATTTCTTCTCCGTCGCTGCCTTTTAGCCCGACTCTTCCCCCGATGCCAGCGTAGGGGTTGACGATTAAACCGACTCGCTTCAAAGCTATTCCTCGTAGCCCACAAACCGCATTATCGTGAGCGCCAGTGTCTTCACAACAGTCTCAAGCTCATCGATGGGCACATACTCGTTGGCTCCATGAGCCACACGGACATCACCGGGACCAAAAACCGTTGTAGGTGTCTCAGCTACTTTGATGAGGTGCCGTACATCAGAGGCATAAGTCATACCTTCGTGCATAGGCTCTTTCCCAGTCACGTCACGATACGCCTTTCCTATGGCTTGGACTATTGGGTGATCAACAGAGACCATTGAAGAAGCAAAACTGTATCCAACCCACTCGACCTTTGGTCTGTGTTCACTGAGCCATGGATCACCGTCAGCGATCTCGTCAATTTTCTCTTCTAATTCGCGTCTAGCTGATTCCTCTTTTTCTCCAACTGCAACTCCTATTCTGCCTTCGAATACGACGCTTTCGGCTACTGTGCCGGGCCATTCACCGCCATGTACAGTGCCGATGCTAATGGCGTAAGGTGACTCATAACGATTGTACAACGGGTCTGTGAATCGCTTGTTTCGCTCCTTTTCCAGCTCCATTAAACCATTATAGACCACAATGAATTTCTCGATAGCGCTGATGCCCTCATCCTTGACACAGGCATGAACAGGCTTACCGGGAACGATGATCTTGAAACTCATGGCTCCAGCGACCTCCGGCGCTACCTTGGTCTCGCTGGGCTCCATGACGATACCGGCGTCCGCCTTGTATCCACGTAGGCATGTTGCTAAGGCTCCGCAGCCTCCGTCTTCCTCACCGATTACGCTCTCAAAGATGACCTTGCCCTTGAGCTTGACTGTATCCTTCACTGCTTTCAAGGCATAAAGGGCGCCTATCAGTGCTGCTTTCATGTCTGTGGTACCACGTCCGTAGAGTTTACCGTCTTTCAACGTAGCCTTCAAGGGGATTGTGTCCCAGTTCTCGATGTCTCCCGGTGCGACTGTGTCAATATGCCCACAGAGAATGATACTCTTACCATTATCTAGCCCAGTGATTCCTACTACGCCCAATCCCTCTTCTCGCTCATAGCTCATGCTAAAGTCGGGGTGTTTTCTGAGTTCAGTGAAATCTATTTCCCATTGATCAACCGTTAAGCCTAATTCCTCTAGCTTAGCTGCCATGATCAGTTGTGCCTTGGATTCTTCACCTCCAAAGCTTGGAGTAGCGATAATTTCCTCTATAAAATCATACATGGCATCAAAGTCGATTGCCTCTAGGACTCTTTTCTCGGCGGGGTTCATGGATAGTTGGAGACATCTGGGGTTTTATTGTCTTCGCTGCCTGAGCCTCGGCAGTATCCATCCAATCAATAAACCAGCTAACATCAAAGCCCCCAGCAACGTAATAGCTCGATAGGTCTGGGTGTCGAACACTGGGCGGCTGAAAAACGTGAACCAGTCCATAATTTACTGAATAATTGAACTGGTAATAAGTGGTTGCACTGGAAAACATTAAGACCCTCAGAGACACCAGATTTCTGACAAGTCTTGAAGGCTATAATGAAGACACAGCCAAAACCCGGAGTAGAGGTAAAAGATATACCGAAACCAAGGTCAGCCCCAGATGAGGTACTCATCAAGGTAAAATCAGCGGCAATATGCGGAAGCGACCTAGGAATATACCACTATACATCAGCGTATAGCAAGATGAAGCTCCCAGTTGTACTGGGGCACGAGTTCAGCGGCGAGATAATGGAGCTAGGCAAAGAAGTAACCGGCTACGAGAAAGGTGATAGAGTATTATCTGAGTCTGTGAAGGCTTGTGGTGTCTGTGAGTTCTGTAAGAAGGGCATGAGCAACCTCTGTGATGCTTCTACTTTGTTTGGTATTCACACTGATGGGGGATTCGCAGAGTACATCACTGTGCCATACAAGCTTCTCCACAAGATACCAGACGGCATGACCTATGATCAAGCCGCGCTAGTAGAGCCTCTAAGCAACGCCGTCCACTTCGTCAGAGACCTCACCCCCTTCAAGATAGACGATTACGTGGTAGTCCAAGGCTGTGGCCCCATCGGGTTATTCAGCGCCCAGCTATTCAAACTAGGAGGCGCAAGAGTACTCGTAACCGGACTCAGCGTCGATAAACTCAGATTCGAGATAGCAGAAAAACTAGGCTTAGAAACCCTAAACATTGAGACGGAGAGCCTAGAGGAAAGAGTGATGAAAGATACCGGTGGTAAAGGCGCTGACACTGCCTTTGTTGCGGTCGGTGCCCCTCCAGCCATCAAACAAGCAACCCAGATAATCAAGAAACGCGGATTAGTAACAGTCATCGGCATCTTCGGAAAAGAGGTGCAACTGGATATGACGTGGGTTGTACGCCGAGAAATCAAGATACATGGAGCCTATGATGCGAAGCCAGTGAACTTCCCCCAGAGCATTGACCTCATCAACCGGGGGCTAGTCGATGTGGATAGCGTCTTAACCCACAAGCTGAGTCTAGACCAAGCCGAGGAGGGATTCAAGGTAGCCCTTGATAAAACCGGGGGTAAGGTTGTTTTCAACCCCTAACCTAGGTTTTTTACGCAACAGATAAGACCCAGTAAGGAATATTTTGGGAGAACGCCTTGACGGTAACTGATAACTGGGTCTCATTCATCAAGAAACTGCCTAGCCTCTACTTTGGGCTATTCCTGTTCGCATTAGGTGCTGACATGATACTATACGCTGATCTCGGTATGAGCCCATGGGGCGTCTTCCAAGTAGGACTAATGAATATCACAGGGATGACCTTTGGACAGGCATCCCAGATAGTAGGATTAGGCGTACTGATTCTTGGATGGGTGCTCGGTTTCCCACCGGGATTCGGTACCGTGATGAACATGTACTTCATCGGCTACTTTATCGACAGAATAATCGAATGGGGGATACTGCCCCAATTCAACAACGTCGCTCTACAGCTAGGTTTACTCATCGGGGGACTCGCCATGATAGGCGTAGCCAGCTACTTCTACCTGAGGCCCAAGCTAGGCGCTGGACCCAGAGACGGTTTAATGATCGGCTTGGTCCAGAAACTCAACCGTCCCGTGGGTCAGGTAAGAGGGGGTATAGAAGTCACAGTCTTGGTGCTTGGCTACCTTTTAGGGGGTCCAGTAGGCATAGGCACAGTGATCAGTGCATTAACCACAGGCTACTTTGTCCAATACGCCTTCAAGCTAGGCAAATATGATCGAAACGCAAAACACATGAACCTCTACGAGTTAGCGAAAAAACTCACTACGAGTTAATGTTAAAGCCCTAAACATCAACCTCTACTGGATAATAATGCCGAAGATCGATGGCTTAGAGTGGAAGATCAGAGTAGCAAAAGAGGAAGACATACCAGTCATAATGGACCTCTGCTACCAACTCAGCGTCTACGAGAAACTAGAGTTCAAAGGAACACCCGAACTATACCGAAAATACGGGTTCAGCAAAGACAAGATCTATGATTGTTACCTTGTCGAAAACACAGGAGACATTGGACCACCATACCTCGGAGTAGCACTATACTACTACACCTTCAGCACATTCGAGGCAAAACCCACACTATGGCTAGAAGACATATTCGTACCAGAAGAGTTCAGAGGCAACGGAATAGGCACAGCCCTACTGAAACAACTCTGCCAGACAGCAGTAGAGAAAGACTGTGGAAGAGTAGAGTGGACGGTAATAGACTGGAACGAGCCCAGCCGACAGTTCTACTTCAGCCTAGGCGCAAAAGCCATGGACGAGTGGACCACCTTCAGGATGATGCCTGAAGTGTTCAAGAAGTTAGCAGAAGGCTAAGACTTCTTTTGTTCCCGGTTTGTGGATTCTGGTCTTTGTTTCAATACCCGTGTCGTGTATTATTCTCTACCCCTTTCATAAGACTCTGTATTCTGCTTAGCAAGTGACGAAGCCGTATTGATAGCAAGCCTTCCCTTCATAGATATTAAATAGCGGCCTCTAGATTTTTCTTGAACCACTAAACCTGCTTCTTGAAGGACATCCAAGTGGCTACTCAATGTGCTTGGGCTGATATCCTTAAGAGACTCTTGGAAGTCGCTCGCATACATGCCACCCCAACTCAGCTCCTCTAATATCTTTATCCTGTGCTCATTTCCAAGGGCACTCATGACATTAGCGATCTGTCTGATATCTTCCCTACTGAGAGTGGTTGGTCGGTCTCGCCTCATCTTATCTTGAACGAAAACTGTGTTCTCGACCTCCGAGGTTACGTTCTCTAGGATATCATTCACAAAGGCACTGATGTACTCTCCAAGGCGCTCTCCGAATGGTTCTCCTGGCCTCCATGCACGCCCATACATCTCGCCATATAGTCTACCATATCTCTCGTTTCGAGAGTTTCGTCTATCTTCTCTATTGGAGTATTCGTGTGCCTCTACTTGTTCGGGCTCAGCTTCTGGTTCAGATTCAGGTGCCTCTGGCTCTTGAGATTTTTCTATCTTTATCTCGACTGGCTCTTCTTCTGATGATTCCTCTATGGGTTCTAGTTCCTCTGATATTCGTATCAGTTGTTTCTTGAGCATGTTTACCTCCTCGCGGAGCTTCCTCATTTTCTCGTCTTGGTTTTCAGACAACTCGTTTATTCACCTCAATTAATCGCACAGTATTCGATTATTATCAAATTATATTCGATATAATGCGTTTATAAATGTTGTTGAACTAGCCATCAACAAGAGCCAAAAAACCCAAGATATGCGCCACAGCCTCACCAGTTTTCTGCTTCAAGAAACCATGACCACACCCGGGCAACCTAACCAATTCAGCGTTAGGGATACGCTCAGCGAGAATCTCACTGTTACCTGGAGGCACCAAAACATCATCTAATCCAACCATAACAAGAACAGGGAACACCATCTCAGGCAACCTATCATAGCTATCAAACCCGGCTATCGCCCCACTCTGCCTCATCAACGCATAGTCAGGAGTAGGATTATCACTATAGGTCTCGTCCTCGATGAGTGCCTCAAGATTCGCCTCTACGTAATCAGCACTGTAAAGTAGGTAGAGGAGCTTCACGGTACGGTCTCGTTCAGTCATCTCGGGCAATGGATTCGCGATCAACGCAAGATCCATCTGAACCGCTGGATCAGAACTAATCCTGTGTAATCCTCCGGGCTGGGTTCCGCAGAGTACAAGACTAAGGGTCTTTTCAGGGTAATTGAGCCCAAACGCCTGTGTGATAACGCCCCCCATGCTAAAACCCATCACATGAGCATGCTCGACACCAATAGCCTCCAATAATCCAGCTGCGTCAGCTGCCATCATGTCAATGGTATATGGCTCGTCAGGTTTACTGCTACGCCCTGTGCCCCTGTTGTCCATCATGATGACTTGATGATGCTCAGCGAGAGAATCAACCATCTCATCACTCCAACTGTTTAGGTTACCGCCCCATCCGTTAATCAGCAATAAGGGTGTTCCTGTTCCCCGTGTCTCGTAGTATATCTCGATCCCGTTTGTTTTGACCGTTGGCATGGGGGATACACAGGCTTCGATATGTATTTGTCTTACTACCAGTTTCAGTGAAGACCCCAGATCAAAGTGATAGGTTTCCTTTATATCCCGCTGAAAGAACCCAGACCCATGGAAGAGAAGAACCTTCTCCAGTGGACACGCAAATACCGCAAAAACAATCTCAGGGTCAAGAAAGACTCTGAGAGAATACAGGAAGCGGTTATACCTCTACGACAACCGTGGAAGAAGTATCAATAGCATCATGATCGGGCAATAGAGATTCTACATCACGAACCTCCTTAAACATGTAAGCGCTCAAACCAAACACCGCGCTAATAACACCCATCATCAAGTAAAGCAATGATATTCCCTTACCCGGACCCACCCCAATCAACCACCCAAATATAGGAGCAAGCGAGCCACCCTCCATCATACCCGGCAAAAGAAAACCATCAGCCAATGGACCCGTAACAGCCATTGCAATTGGCTGACTAATCAAAGCAATGAAAGCACGAGCAGAGAATACCCTACCCTGCATTTCTGGAGGCACCTTGCTTTGCCAGATCGCCTGATTACTCCCATTAATTATTGGATTAAATGACATCATGATAAACGCCCCAAGAGCCCAGAACAATGGAGACCCAGCCAAACCCATCACAGTATAACCCAAAAGGCTGCTCAGAGTCATACCTAAGAGAACCCCGTGAACCTTCTTCTTGGGACCACCCCAAGCACTAAGCAATAAGCCGCCTACAACTCCACCGACACCGAAAGCCGAGTTTACTGTACCTAGTGTCACGGTGTTGTTATTGGTCTGACTTAGAATCATTGGAGCAAGCAAAGGAAAGATGAGGCTTCCTGTGAAGTTGATTAGGAAAAATGCTAGTTGAAGCCCGAGAAGCCCCTTTCTAGCTAGAATGTATTTGAACCCAAAGAGGCTATCCTGAAGCAGACTGGACTTTTCCTGTTTCTCAGCTGAGACCACTGGTTGTGGAATATGAACCGGCAGTAAGGAGCCTATGGCTATGATGAAGCTAGCAATATCAAACAAAAGAATCCCACTAGTGCCCACTACACCAATTAATACCCCTGCCGCCACAGGTGCAAATATCCCTGATGCACTCTGTGCTAGACTCAGCATCCCGCTGGCTCGTCCATATTGCTCCTTATCCATCATTGTACTGACGGCTGCGCTGTAGGCTGGGAACTGGAAGCTCTGGAAGAGCCCCATGAAGGTGAATATGATGTATAGATGCCATATCTGAAGCATATCAGAGCTGTAAAGTAGTAAGATGGCGATTGTGCCTATTCCTGCAGCTAAATCGCTGAGCATCATCACAAGTTTTCTGTTCCAGCGATCAACCAAAGCACCAGCAACAGGATACACCAATATGTTTGGTAACACGAAGGCTAATCCTGTTAATGCCAAGGCTGTTGCGGTTCCTGTTTTCTCCCAAGCCCATATGGTGAGGGCAAAGTTGGTCATGGATGAACCCAGCATTGATGTGAATTGTCCTAGCCAGATTACCGTGAACCCTCGCATACCTGATAGTGTGGGGGTCTTTGGTTCCATACCGGTTCAATCTCTTTTGTGTTTTAAAGCATGACTCAAGTCCTGTACTCATTTTTTGTACTCACATGTTGTGAGCATGGGAGAATTGCTCCCATAAACGGAAGGTTTGTCTTGCTCAGAGTAATGCACAAGCGAGAATAGTTAAACTTATTTGGTTTAACATATTTAACAAGTTTAACAATGAGTATAATGATCCCCAAGATAACCACCCTAGGCGGAGGAATAGAGATCATACACGTGATCCCCCTAGAGACAGAGATAGACAGAGCCGTAAGACCATTCGAGGTGGAAGGGGGATTCAAGGCAAACAAGGCCTACATACTCACAGCAGCAGTACCCCTAGGAACAGAGACTATAGAAGAAGCTCAACACTACCTAAACGAGACACGAAGACGTCTAGAGGCTCAGGGGATCACCGTAGAGGTGGTTGAGACAAACACGGTTTCAATACTGGATATCATAAGTAAGGTGAGTCGTATTGTCAAAAAGGAACAGGAAAAAGGAAATATCGTCTACGTCAACATGTCAGCGGGAGGACCCTTTGTATCAGTGGGCACGGCCCTAGCGAGTATGGTGCAGGGTGCCAGACTCTACTATGTGAGAGCAGCGGGACTTAGCCTCACAGAGCGTGAACGTAGTGTACATGGGAACGCTATAGTGACAGAGCCCCAGATACATTTCCTAGAAAACTTCAATATTCAATTACCAGATAAAAGAGGGCAACTCTTACTGGTTGAGCTCTATAAACGAGAAGAGATGCGTACAAGTGAGGTCTTGAACTTCCTCCATGAAAAAGGCATAGAGGGCTTTGAGGATGACCCTGAAAAACTCAGACGCAACGAGAAGATAGGAATGCTCATGCGTCTAAACAAGGGTATTTCTGGAAAACTGGAGGACGCGGGCTATATTTTGAAGGAGAAGCGTGGGCGCCAGAATATTTACAAGATTACTGATAGCGGAAAATATGTCGCTTGTGCAAGTGGTTTAGTGGAAAACGCGAGATCAATCAGTTACAATTAGACTTGAATGACTCCATAGGTAGTACGGGGATTTTATCTAAAAATGATGGTTTTTCCCTATTTTTATAGAAAATGATATGAGTAAACCCTCAACCTATTTTTTGATTATATTGAGTAAAGAAGCGCCGCATATTGTTATTATCGGTCTAGGAACAGGTGGGTTGTACAGCAGTAGGGCAGCCCAGAGATTCAACCGTAGAACCCAGATAGATATCTATGAGAAACGAGACTACCATATGTTTAGCCCATGTGGGATACCCTATGCGATAGAGGGAAAAGTCAAGGATTTTGACGATTTGAAGCATGCGGTTCCGACTACAAGGACTTTACAGATTCATCTCAAGCATGAAGCCATGATAGTAGACCCTGAGGCAAAGAGGGTAAAGGTGAAGAATCTGGAGACTGGGGAGGAGAGTTGGGTCGAGTATGATTCGCTCATACTGGCTACGGGTAGCAAGCCCAAGATACTGCCTGTACCTGGGGCAAATGAGTTTCTGGGTAAGGGCATTTATTCGGTAAGTACGCCGGAAGATGGTGAGCTTGTTCGTGATATTGCGTTAAAGTCGAAGGCTTGTGCTGTTATTGGTGGGGGGGCTATTGGTATGGAGATAGCTTTGGCTTTGAAGCATCTAGGCTTGGATGTGCATATTACAAAGAGGAGTGAGCCTGCGTTGCCGCGTAATGTTGACCCTGATATGGGCACTATTCTTGTGGATCATATCAAGGAGAAGGGTTTGCATGTGCATTTCGGTAAAGGCATCGATAGTATCAATGG
>CALGBN010000537.1 GCA_937877765.1 Candidatus Bathyarchaeota archaeon
GTTGATGGCGACTACGCCATATTCTGGGTTAAAGTTCCCAGCATACCAGCATATCACATTAAGGTAGAGTCTGGCTCATGGACTGTAGATGGGAACACCTACCACCACAGAACAAAAATAACAATAACGGAAAACTCTGGTCAAAACCTAACAGACTATCAAGTGCAAGTCGTAATCAACACCAAATGGCTAGTCGATAACGGATACGCAACGTCGAATGGGAACGAAGTTAGATTTACGGATTCTGAAGGCAACCTACTGAGCTTCTGGAGAGAGACAGACTTCAACACAGAAAAAACAATATACTGGGTTAAAATCCCGAACCTCTCAGCAAACTCAACAAAAACCATATACATCTACTACGATGAAGAACTAACAGCCGTGACAGATGCAAGCAATGGAGAAGCCACATTTCTGTTTTTTGATGATTTTGATTTGGGTTATTTAGATACTGACAAATGGGTTGAATACGACAGCGGCGGTACATACGAATTCGTGGATTCATGTATTTACTTAAAACCTGTACTTAATGCTAATAATGCAGTCGCACTGAGAAGCCTGTTGAAACTCACTAACAACATAGAAATACAGGCTAAGATAATAGCTGAGACAGACACATATTATGACTTAGGGCTAGTTAAAACCGAAAACATAATCACAAACACATGGCATGGACCTGAAGCAGACAACATAGGTTACTGGCTCTGTGCACAACATCGAACAGATACTGAAAATGAATATCTGTTAAGAAGGAGAGACGTGGGAAGCACAACTAAAATCATGGATTCAGGATACAAAAGTCCAATTAAATACGAGTTAAAGTATGTATTGAGATATTTGGATGATGGAGGCATCAAAGGTTTAGGAATACTTACTGATGAAACTGAGTGGTTCAACATCTATGGAACTGACACGACATACCTTAGCGATGACAAATATGTCGTTATATGGCAGGGTGCATATAGTGGTGGATGGGGTGGCTACAGTAAGTGGGATTGGGTTTTCGTTCGCAAATATGTTGACCCTGAGCCCTCCGTTGAGGTTGAGACTGAGAAAGCAACAATCTACATCTATTATGGTAAGAGCGATGCGACGACGACAAGCGACCCAGATGCTACCTTTGAGTTCTACGAGGACTTCACAAGTGACCCAAATACAAATGGTAAGTGGGAGGTGTATAGATCTGTTAATGATGTTGCCAATGAGTTTGTTTATGACTCGGCTAATAGGAGGGTTTACTTGACTAAGGCGGTTGACAATAAAGGTTGCTTCGCATTCCTCAAGAAAAACGGATCATTACTCGACTGTCCAGAGCCAGGATTTGCAATCAAAACTAGAGGAGGTGGTGGTGGAGGAGATGGAGCTGATGGTTGGGCTATAGGTTTCTATAAAGATGCAACACCATATCAGACCTATGGTAGATGCTCACGAGGAGGAAGTCTAGGATTAGCCGCCTATGATGGATCTGCAAACCATCAATCCAAAGGATATGCAGTAGAGTTTGACAACTACCAGAATCCCTTCGACCCAACAGCAAACCACAATGCTCTTGTCGATACTCTTACAACCATTAACCCTGAGACTCACCATGTAAGAAAGGATACCAACATAGCGAATGAAGATAATGCCACTCATACCATTGAAATATACGTTTACAATGGCGTCAAGCTAGTAGTTGATGGCTCACAGCACTTCTCCATTTCGTTAACTTTAGATAAGACATACAAGAAGCTTGGTTTTGGAGCAGGTACTGGTGGGTTGAACAATAACCATTGGATTCAGGACTACGTGATAATTAGGAAATACATCGATCCAGAGCCTAGTCACGGTGCTTGGGGTAGCGAGGAGTCCATTACAGCTCTCTCGCTTTTCGATTCGATCAGCCTCTCAGATGTTGTTTCGAAAAGCGTGACTAAGCCACTGTCGGACGCCGTATCCCTATCTGAGGTGGTTTCGAAGGTCATTGATAAGCTCCTCTTCGATTCGCTGTCTACCTCCGATTCAATGACTAAAGGGGTCTATAAGTTACTGTCGGACTCGATATCGCTGTCGGACTCGATGACTAGGGGTCTCGCAAAGTTCCTGTCCCTGTTCGACACCATATCCCTGTACGACTACATGGGATGGGTTTACCCGTACCTAGATCCCGAGAAGCCCCTTGACAGGCTGATAGCCGTGCTAGATACATTAGATAGGATGGGCTACAGGTTGGAGCAACTGTTAGACGACCCGTACATCGTCTACTTGATCAGATACATGGCTAGGAAGGGGAGGGGCGAGATATAATGCTAGACGTGATCAAGTGGCTCAAGAAGCTGAAGGAAGCGATAACCCAAATGTCAGACCTGATATACGCACACAAGGGCAGGCACAAGCCAGGAGGAGCAGACGCCCTCTTCCCAGCCGACTTCAACATAGAGCCTGCAAGCGACAACACCTACGACCTCGGCACGTCAAGCTACAGATGGCGGAACCTTGAGCTTGCAGGCTACGGCAACCTCGGAAGCCTAAGAATAGGCGGAACCGAAGTTATAACTTCCGGAAGGGTATTACAGAACGTAACTTCAATTGCTCAATCCTTACTTCCAGATACAGATAATACTAGAGATTTGGGGAGTGACAGCTATGAATGGAGACATGCATACATAAGAGGTATTTTATATGGAAATAGTTACTATACTTATGACCAAGCTGGTAATAGAGTTCAGTTTCTTATAAGAGCGGTGGCAGCACCAAACACACACTTCCATATTTTCCCAAATTACACTAAGCCAGCAGACGCTACGGACATCACAGTTTGGTTCGGATATAACTCAGAGATACTAAAATATGAATTTAAGAGCAAGTGGACTGGTTCAAACGTGTCTTTACTATCGTTAAGGGGTGATGAACTAGTAAATTATTCTAGGAGTTTCTTGCCTTTCTCTGATAATGCCTATGACATAGGCTCTTCAAGCTACGCTTGGCGGCGCATCTTCGGATATGTACACCGCTTCGTTCCGACTTCCCCTCCAGCTAGCCCGTTTGAGGGCGACGTTATCTACGACACAGCAGACAAAGCCCTCAAAGTCTTCAACGGCACGGATTGGTTGCCCGTAGGCAGGGTAGTCGTCCCATTAGTCTTCGACGACACCCAAAAGTCCGTCTCCGGCACAACCGAAACCGAGGTCAAACACTTCAGGTTCTCCAAGACCTCAAGCTACACCAACTGGAAGAAGCTGACGGTTGTAGCTTCCCTATGGGTTGACGGCGGGACTGGCACGCTCAAAATCTACATTAACGATGAAACATCACCAAGGCTATCCCTATCAACTACCAACACTAGCGAGTCAGTTGTCTCAGGTGAGATAGACATAAGCGATTTAGGTGAGGGAGTACATACTTTACGTGTTAAGCTGGTGAACGATGGAAGCTACAACACCTACACGGAGCTGTTGGAGGTATACGCACAATGAGCATAGACGTTAGGACTTGCTATGAATGTCAGGTATGCTACTCCTGCCAGTCATGCGACGCATGTCAAAAGTGCAACACCTCATGCTACTACTGCTACGGCTGTCAGAGCTGCAACACATGTCAGGTCAGGTACAGCTGTGCAACCTGCTACTCCTGCCAAAAATGTTATGGGACGTGCCAAAACTGCAACACCTGCCAGAAGTGCAACACTTCATGCTACTCGTGCAATTCATGTCAATCCTGTTACTCATGTCAGATATGTGAGGCAACCTGCTATGGCTCATGCATGAATTGTCAATCATGTGTATCCTGCCAGAACTGCAATACATGTCAATCATGTGATATTGGATGTTACCTTTGCTTCACATGTGAGGTGTGCGCTCAATGTCAAGTCTGCGATTCATGTCAATTATGCTACGACTATGATGGGTGGTGAAGTAAATGTCGTTGAACGTTAGGAGGAGGGCCGTCAAGACCCCTGACCTGAGGGACGTCGAATGTGAGTCATGCGAGTACTGCTACACATGCGACCAATGCTACGCCTGCTACGGATCATGTGAATCATGCCAATCATGTGTAGGATGCCAATCATGTTATAGCTGTCAAAGGTGCAATGCCTCATGTTACCGATGCTACTCATGCCAAGCATGCAATACATGCCAATCATGTTATTCATGTTATGGCTCGTGTGAAACATGCCAGTCATGCGTATCCTGCGAAAATTGCAACACCTGCCAGTTATGCAATGTGGCGTGTTTCTATTGTCAAACTTGCCAGTCCTGCAATGCTTGTCAGGTATGTGCTACCTGTCAAGGTTATTGTGATGTATGTGCTATATGTTATTCCTGTGAGAGTTGCGTCTCATGTGAGACTTGCAACACATGCATGACTTGCTATCAATCATGCATTGTAGGCTACTACTGAACCCATACTGTTAATAAGGGAGGAGTTACGACAGTAAATTGGGGGTGTTGAGGTGTCCTGTATCAGCTGTTATGAATGCCAGAACTGCTATGAGTGTCAGACATGCATAAAGTGCGAGGGGTCATGCGAGTCCTGCCAAGTCTGCGTGGCATGTGAAACAGGTGTCGCACAACCTACATCACGACAGCCTCCACCACAGCCACGATTCCAGCCTCAACCTAGATTTCAGCCTATACCACCGAACCAGCTGATGGCTAGGATTGAGGAGCTGAGCTCGAAGGTTGATAAGCTTTTGGACAGCATATCGATGCTGATCAGAGTCCTACAGCCAAGGGTCGAGAGGCGATGCGAGCTTGACAGGGGCAGGCTTGAGGCTACCAGATAGGTTCGGCAACGTCACGGCTTGGGCTACTTGCAGATGCAATTTGGCTTGTGACTACTGCTACGTCTACAAGCTCCATCCAAACCAGCCGAGAGCAGACATGGACGAGGAGACGATAAGAGCCCTCCTAGAGTTCGCCAAGAACCATATGATCAAGCCAGCCGAAATATGGTGGTTCGGCGGAGAGCCAACAGTTGTCTGGAAAGACGTAATAGTTAGGGCAGTCGAAATAGCTGAAGAAATGGGAATGAAGATCGGGTGGACACCTCAACACGACGTGAAGTTCGGGTTCACGACCAACGCCACACTATTAGACGAAGCTAAGGTCGAGCTCATGAAGAGGTATCAGTTCGGCGTTTTGATATCGATTGACGGCACCGAGGAGAAACACGACAAACACAGGAAGTACCATGATGGAAGGGGCACGTTCAAAGAGGTCTGGAGGGCGATACAGCTAGTCCGCAAGCACCTAAACCCGAACCCGCAGTTGAGGTGGACTGTTTCACCAGACAACTTGGATGGATTGGCGGATGACATCAAATGGTTTGTGGAGCAAGGCTTGACTGCCCTGGCTTGCGACCCAGTCTATGAATGCAAGTGGTACGAGGAGGACTACGAGAAGTTCAGAAGAGAGATGATCAAGCTTAGGGGCTACATGATACAGTGGGCTAGGAGAGGCGTCCTACCCTTCATATTATCGGTCAGGAAGGCTTCCGAGGTCTGGCTGGCGATGAACAGGGGTTGGAGCTGGACGGATAGATGCGGTTTAGCTCAAGGGGGAATAGGGCTAGACGTCAACGGCGACATATATCCCTGCCACCGCTTCGTAGACACCCACGATCCAACGTTGGTCTTGGGCAACGTCAAGACGGGAATAGACCAAGAGAAGAGGATCAGGTTAAACGTGTATTGGCGTGAGTGCAGACCTTATTGTGAAGACCCCTCCATGTGCTTTGAATGCCTATACCGACCTGCATGCAATGGAGGATGCTTGGCTATCAACTGGGACTTGTTCGGCGACATGCATGTGGTTCCCGAGTCCTACTGTAGGATAGCAAACATAGCGGTCGAGGTCTTCACGCCCTTCCACAACTTGATGGTGTGGGAGGGCAATGAGGCTTACAGGAGGACTTACCTAAACGTCAGGCTATAAGCGACAAGACGAACGAAGCAATTGAAGCTACGACGAAGCCTATCGTGAACTCAATCATCTGCCTAGACGGCCTATCCCTAGTCTCAATATAATCAAACGTCTGGTAAACTATGAAGAGCACTACCAATACACACGATATTACAGGGTTTATCCAACTAAAAAATCCCGACAAAGCACCCATAAACACATGGGCCAATAGGTCTCTGAGAGCCATCAAACGTTACAAACTATAACGTCAATATAAGCTTTCTCGGGCTTGCGTTTTCAAGCTGATGGAGCGAGAAAATTATTTAGGAGCAGAGACATGAAAAATGATGTAAATGTGTCTTTAGAGCTGTGTGGTTGTGATGGCGTTGCCGTGCCCAATATGTGGGGGGTACCTAAAGTACGATGCCGTTGTTGGTAGATATTACTGTCCTAGATGTGGTTGGAAGGAATACGCACTAGAGGTGCCAGTTAGAGATGAAGAAGACGATGACTAGCCTGCTCGATAACATAAAGAGGACGACCATGGCGAACGTGGTGGCGGCGATACTCGTCGTCGCGGGCATGATCTACGCGATCTACACCAACAACACAGATTTAGTGACGTTTCTCGCGGGTGCAGGAGTCGGCTACCTGTTCAAGAGGTGGACCGAGCAACGGTGAGGTGGTATAGATGCAGGTCTTAGCAATAGTAAAGCATGTTAGGTCGATAACCAAGTGCAATATGTGCTTCGAGCCCAGACCGTGTGTGGTGCTAACCGTTGACTGCGGTGACAGGAGGATCGAGCTATCGATATGCATTAAATGCCTGATGGAGATGGTTGAGAAGCTTAGGCAGGCGTTATGAGGGGATAGCTGTTGGATCATGTGATGATAGCGATGTACTGCCCCAGATGCCTACACATAATAGCGTCGGGAGATCTTACGAAGGGAACGCTGACTCTCTGGGTGAAGGACGTCGGGAAGGTAGTCCTGACACCAAACGATATATGGATGGTAGTTCCTAGGTTCTGCCCGTTCTGCGGCGAGCCCTTTAAATCGGTTGATGACTACAGTAGAATCGGTGAGGGCCTTGTCTTTGGAGGAGAAGGTTCTGGAATACTACCAAAGGGGCAGGAGACCGTTAAGCAAGGAGGAGATCGAGGACGCGTTGGCGAGACTGCCTAGGATGTTCAGAGTTCCGAAGAAGATATACGTGATAGACGGCGTCGTGAAGGCAGACGGTGCAGGAGTCGGCTTCTTCAGGACAGCTACCGACTACATAGTTTTGACTCCTCTATCAGACCTCGACACCTTGTACCATGAGGTTGCCCACTACAACGGCTTGGGAGAGATAGCAGCAAACATCATAGGCAAACTGTTCTCGTGCCTGTGTAGACCTAGAGTTAGGAGGGTCAGGTACAGGGAAATGATGGAGAGGGGAGACGAGGTAGCGAGGAAGTTAGGTTTGATGCCGGCTTGGGCTAGCATGTTACCGCCGGAGGTGAAGGTATATGTCCTCGAGGAGGATTTATAGGGCTCCAATTATATCAAGCATCGACGTCAACGTGCTCAACAGGAGGGCACTTAGGGCAGGGGCTAGCAACAGACCTGAGGACTGGGCGCCGATAGTTAAGAGCGTACTCTTTCAAGTGTTCTACAGGCAGTTAGGTATAGTCGCGTTGCCGCAGGGGATATCAGTTATATCGAAGGCAATCGATTGGCTGTGCAAGGAGGAAGGCATGGGCAAGTGGAGGTGGCTACTCGACGACAGGGTGCTGGTGTGGGAGGACGTACCGATAGGCAAGGCAATGAAGATAGACCTGTACGCATTTGGAGGCAAGATGAGGAACATGAACACTGTCTTCGTCAGGATCGGCTTCTGGAAAATGTACGTTATCGAGTCGATGTTGACTACGCTGAACAAAGGCATAGTCGGATCTATGCTGAAGTGAGCGCATTGCTTCGGAACCCGATGTAAGAGTCTAAGAGGCAGCAACATGCGAACCATAGAGTTTTGCCTGTCTGGGAGGGGGTAAACGAGAGCAGTGGCTAGGCGAAAGCTGAAGCTCAGCTTTCTGACGTATATGAAGGAGGACGTATGTAATGCGGTCGAGAGGTTGATCTATGAGAAAGGGCTTCACGGCGTCGACGTCGAAGGTCTGAGGCGCTTCTTGGACGACCCAGTCGTATTAGTGGAAGTGCGTGAGCGATTGAGAGAACGGCGTCCAGAGAACCCATATGAGATGTTAGAGAACCTGAGGAGGGTAGTAGACGATAGACCGTTCGGATATGGTATTCTCGCAAAGTCATCGTTGTTCGGCAACGCAGTATTCGTACAGGGGTATGTATGCACATATTGGGGACTGATAGAGTTTTTCATGCGAGTCTCAGGAAATGTTGAGATCAGACTGAGCGCCCTCGACGTATACAACATAACCTACAACAAGTCATATGATTGTGAGTTCGCGCTAATAGAGCATACAGTGACATGGGACAAGGAGTACTTATTTGATGTTGTCGATGGTAGATATCTTTTGCACGACTATTTGATTCCTTTGTACTTTGGGCTGTACGTTGATATCGGTCTGTCGGTACCGGAGCTGTCAGCGCCGGTACTATCGGTCACGATAATCGCACTAGCCAAATCTAGGAGGTCGTGATTGTGAGTACTAGGACTGTTAAGTTAGGCTTCCTGACGTACATCAAGGACGAGGTCGAGCGGATGTTGTCGGGCGAGATTGAGAAGGCTATCGAGAAAGAGAGAGCAGAGGGATTGATTAGCATTGAGAATCTAACGTCAAGGATGAACTACTTGACATATCAGCTTTTCAAGTTCATCAACTATCCGGTCGTAAAAGTTCGACAAAAGTACAGAGAGGTTTTTCCAGCGCAGAAGTTCGAGGAGTTCAAAACGTTGGTGAACGAGCCACTAGTAGACTACGTAGTGCACACAATCAACGCGAGTTACTACGGTATACGCATCGAAGGGCTTGCTTGTACCAGCAGGGGCGTCATAGACTTCGAGGTCGGTTCATACAAGGGCGGCATTTTCATTTCTATAGAAGCGTTAAACGCCGCCGACTTGATGTATACTCCAACAGGAATAACAATAAGAAGACACTACGTGTCAACGCCGGATGCGTTGAAGTTGAGGGAGTCGCCGGATTCGCTAGTTGCTCTTGAAGGAACCGCAGTGTACGACTGGAGCTTGTTGTACATACATCGACTGGCTGAGGATTACGTGTGTCAGTTCTACTTCGCAGACGTGAACTTCTCACCTGCAATAATGGCGTCGACCATAATATCAATTAGCACAATCTAACTTTGCTGTACCTCCTCCTTTCTAGGTCTTCCCCTCGACTTTGGCGGTATGCCCAATACCCTCCTCCTGTACCTGCGCTTGCCAAGCTTGACCTTCGGTATCTCGATGCCTGTAGCCGGGTCGACCCACACACATCCCTTCATCCTGTAGTACTCCGCGGCTGGGTTAATCAGCCTCGGGTCGTCTATCTTCATCCTAGATCCCTCACTAGTCAGCTCGTACACCGACGCCTGAACTCCCTTCTCTGGTATCTTGACCTTTCCAACGGTCCTTATCACCTTCAGTGCCTTGAGGTAGAAGAGGTAGCGGTAGAAGCTTGTGTACTTTGGAGGTCGCCTGCCCTCACCTATTATCGATGAAGCGACGTACCTGTATATCTCTCCTCCAAGCGCCCTGCCCTTCTTCTTCAGGAACGCCCATATCCTCTGTCCTACTGTAGGCTCGTACGCCACGCTATAAATTAAGACCTTGTCAGATAAAAGCTTATTCATTGTACCGATCTCAAGTAAGGTTTAATTGTCCGGTTAGCAGGCTATTATTGGTGACAAGATGAGGGTCGCCGTGATAGGTGGTGGTCCTGCTGGATCTACTGCGGCCATGTTCTTGAGCTTCAGAGGCGTTGATGTAGACCTATACGAGGCTCTCCCAGCGCCTAGGGCAATATGTGCTGGCGGTCCAGATCCGTCTGGATGCACACTTTCCCCCCAAATGTCTCGCCCAGTCGTTCGATGCCCATGATGGTCATCTGAGGATGGAGCACATCTACGCCGATCTCGATGAAGTCGGGAATGATGGCCCAGATCATCCCGTCGCTGTGGAAATGCACATAAGCGCCGCCGGCATGCACCTGTCTCTTATACACATCTGACGCTGCCGACGAATTAGACGGTGTAGATC